>JBJKQZ010000591.1:0-4063 GCA_046704865.1 Terriglobia bacterium | reverse complement strand
AGTTGCGTCACGTCGCCAAGTTCTGGCCCCGCAAAGTACACGTAAATGTATTGCGAAACCTCGTAGCCCATTGGCGCCGGCTGGTTCGGCTGGACGTATTGCATTCCGCCGCCGGCTCCATCCTGACCAAACGCCACCGACGTGATCTTGTACTGGTCGGGTGAATATCCCAGCCCGGCCAGCGCCGTCTCCACCGCTTTGGCCTTTTTCGTATTGTCTGTAGTCGCCTCTTCCACCAGCGGTTCGGAAGACCTAATGGCCATGGTCAAAATGCCCAGGTCAGGCTTTGCAAAGGCCGTGCCGGCCCGGCTCACCGTAATCACGTCACCGTGAATGGTGGGTTCCTGCATCGTGGCCCGCATCCGGACCTGTCCCGCAACGGCAGGAAAAGAAGAAACTAACAAGGCAAGGATTGCCGCTGGAAAATGCCGCTTCATCATCGACCTCCTGAGGATGAATTGCAGCGAACATAGCACAGGCGACCTGGCAAGGCAAACACGATGACACCAGGCAGGCGGCTTGTGCCAGACAACCGCTGTTCCTGACAACGCGAATGCCGCCTTCAACGTGCTGTTTATTTATTGAGGCAAGTGGGACTTCGCAAGCTAACACAACGCGACGCTTCGATTAACCTCGGTCCGCAAATTTAGTGGGGGGCCAATGCCCGGCAGACAACACTCTTATCAGAATTCGAGTTTAGCCTTATTCCTTTATGGGCGGAAAAGCCGCCTCTGCAAAACAAGGACCCTCGGGAAAGGTTCCATTTGCAAAAAGAGCTTGTCATCTACTGCGCCGAATATTGCGGCGAGCGAAATGGCTACATAAATAGCCACACGCGAACAGGGAAACGAAGCGTCATGATATTGGTGATAAGCCATCGTGAATAACGGAGCGGAAAGAGGATTCGCTCAAAGCTAGGCTATTTTACATTTCCGGAAACCTCCCTGCCCACATTCAGAGCTGTCGCCGAAACCCTCTGAAGGCGGTAGATGCAGGGCGGAACGGTTTGATGGTTTTGAGCACGGCCAACAGCCCGTAGGGCTATACCCGTTTCGGCACGTCAGTTTGTCGCTTCCAAATGATTGCCAACCCAACCCGCCTCCGATAAAATGTTGGTTCAAGGATATTCGCTCTCGCAGGAATCTTGAGGAACCCTGCTTTCCAAATCCCCAAAAGGCTGGAGAAAAGAATCATGACCCAGATTTCCCGCACTCGTTCCCTTAGTGAGGTTGACCCGGAGGTCGCGCAGGCGATTGACCGTGAAGTAGGGCGGCAGGCTGGCACAGTGGAATTGATCGCCTCAGAGAATTTCGTAAGCGAGGCGGTGCTGCAGGCGCTCGGTTCCGTGCTGACCAACAAGTACGCGGAGGGCCTGCCCGGCAAGCGCTATTATGGCGGCTGCGAGTTTGTTGACGTTGCCGAAACGCTGGCCATTGAGCGCGCCAAGAAGCTCTTCAATGCGGATCATGTGAACGTCCAGCCGCACTCCGGCGCGCAGGCCAACCAGGCCGTTTACATGACGGTCCTCAATCCGGGCGATACCCTGCTGGGCATGAACCTGGCGCACGGCGGCCACCTGACGCACGGGCTTCCGCTGAACTTCTCCGGCAAGATGTACAAGATCGTGCCTTACGGCGTGAAAAAAGATACGGAGACGATTGATTACGACGAACTCGAGAAGCTGGCAATGGAGCACAAACCGAAATTGATTGTAGCCGGCGCCAGCGCCTATCCCCGGATTATCGATTTCGCGCGATTTGGTGAAATCGCCCGGAAGTCCGGCGCCCTGCTGATGGTGGATATGGCCCATATCGCCGGGCTTGTTGCCGCGGGCCTGCATCCCAGTCCCTTTCCGCATGCTGATTTTGTCACCACCACCACTCACAAGACTTTGCGCGGGCCGCGCGGCGGCGCAACCTTCTGCAAAGAGCAATTCGCCAAAGCGCTCGACAAGACGGTCTTCCCGGGCATCCAGGGTGGGCCGTTGATGCATGTGATTGCGGCCAAGGCCGTCTGCTTCCTTGAAGCGCTGCAGCCGGCGTTCCGCGAATACCAGCAACAGATTGTTGCAAACGCTCGGGTACTGTGTGAAACCATTGCGTCCAAGGGCTACCGCATCGTTTCCGGCGGCACGGACAACCACCTGATGCTGGTGGACGTCTTCTCGAAGAACGTCACCGGCAAGCAGGCGGAAAAGGCGCTCGAACATGCAGGCATTACCGTCAACAAAAACGCCATCCCCTTTGACCCCAATCCGCCCATGGTGGCCAGCGGCATCCGCGTGGGAACGCCGGCCGTCACAACCCGCGGCATGAAGGAAGCAGAGATGCGCAAGATCGGCGGCTGGATTGCCGAGGTGCTGAGCGATCTGGAAAATGAAACTCTGCTGGCGCGCGTCCGCAAGGAAGTGAGCGCACTCACCGAGGAGTTTCCGCTGTATGAAAGCCGCCGCGCCGCGGTGGCGGGCCAGGTGTGAGCTTTAATCAGTTTGCCTGGAGGATCGATTCCGCGGCGGTGTAACCGCTCTGGACGGCGCCTTCAATCGTTGCCGGCAAGCCGGTGTCCGTCCAATCACCCGCAAGATAAAACCTGCGAATTGGCGTAACAGCCGAAGGACGCAATGCGTCCACCCCGACACAAGGAGAGAAGGTAGCAAAGCGCTCCTTGATCACAAGCGAATGCGTGACCTTGGCGTCGCGCGTGGATGGCAACAGGTCCGCGAGTTCCCGGACCGCCATGTCGAGCAGTTCTTCCTTTGGCCGCGCAACATGATCGTGAGCGCCGCTCAGAACGATCGATACGTAATTCTCGCCGCTGCCCAGGATTTTGCCCTTGTTGAAAAGCCACTGAATGGTGGTTCCGCGCAAACCTACAAACTCAAGATCTGCCACTGGGCGGTCAAACCACAAATAGAGCGAAATGATGGGTGCAGGATGCAGATCGAGGATGCGCGAAAAGAAGGGCAATGAGCTCGCGGAATCGGCCGGAAGCAATTTGGGCAGGACATACCACGGCACGGCACTCAGCACGGTCTGCGCCAGGATAGTTTCACCATCAGCCAGCGTGACGCCGCGGCACTCGCCGTTCTCCACCAGAAGCCCTCGCACGTCGCGGCGCATTTCAACACTGCCCCCGCGGCTGGTGATCTCACGGGCCGCCGCGTCCGTGTAACAGTCACTTAATCCCGTAACCGGAATGCCCAGCCGAGAATCGAGCGGGGAGTTGAACAACGCCAGGCGAAGAACACGGCGGAACAGCAGAGCAGAGGCAATCTCCGGATCTTCGTTCATGGCCCCAATGCAGAGCAGGTCCCAGAAGTTGCGCTGCAGGCTTTCCCGCTGGCCCAGGCTGGAGAGCCATTCTCCAACAGTGAGGTGGTCCAGCGCAGCAGCTTTCTCCGCCGCACCCTTAGTAGACCGCAGCGCCCTGCCCAGGCGCAGCACGTCCATCTTTTCACCCAGTGGGAAACTGTTGGAAAGGAAAACGCCCGCCAGCAGATGCCACGGAGCCGGCAGCGCGGGGCAGCGCAGTTCGGTGAGTTTCCTGCCGGACTCAAGAAAACGGACACGAAGCTGCGGATCAAATTTCAGGGATTGGGTAGTTCCGATGGAGTCAAAGAACTTCAATGTGGAATGGTAACAGCCCATAAAGAGGTGCTGGCCGTTATCCACAACAGAACCTGTGGCGGCGTCCCGAAAGGACCGCGCCCGTCCGCCAAGATACGGCTTCTGTTCAAGCAGGCGGACTCGCCTGCCGGCTCCAGCCAGCGCAACGCCAGCCGCGAGGCCAGCAAGGCCTCCGCCTATGATTAGAACGTCTTCAGGCATAGAAAATCAGAAGTTTCATTGGAAATTTTGACGATGGCGCTATCAAACGACCCGCCGGAAGTCCTCTTTCGCAACCCGAACCGTTCACTTTGCCTGCCGGACCATTCACTGATGGCGCGCCGAATTGGCTGCCGTCTCCAGGCCACGATCGGCAGCTGGGGGAGTGATGGGCCTCCGGGCTTTGAAGTAAAGGCGCACAAAGTCGAACGCCTTCAGTTTGGGGCGCCGCTGGAAAA
>JBJKQZ010000590.1:0-5121 GCA_046704865.1 Terriglobia bacterium | reverse complement strand
CCTGCACCCGATTTTGCGGGCGAAGTTTGATTGCGGTCTCAAGATGGCAGAATGCATTATCCGGGTCGCCCTGGAGACCGTAGACGGCAGCCAACGCGTAATGAATGTATTCCTGATTGGGAATCATTTTGTTGGACTTGTTCAGATATTGCAGGGCCTGATCGAATTCACGGCTGTTCAGCGCAGCCACTCCGCGCGCGTAGTAACCTTCGGCCGTTTTGGGACGCTTCTCATGCTGCCGCCTGCGCTCACAGAACCGCAGGTGAACCCTTGCCCTGTCGGCAATTTCGCGGACATTGCCCGCGGCAAGCTTTTCAAAAAGCGCAACAGCCTTATCAAAGTCTTTTTTCTGGAAATGCCGAACGGCGCTCGCAAAATCTTTCAAGGCGTTTACACGCTCAATGTCAGCTACTGTTTTGACGGGAGGCTGGGAAACCAATTTCTTGCGAGAATGCTTCTTTGACGCAACTGCGGCCATGCGGGCAGACTCGCGGCGCGAACCCCTTCCAGCACCTGATGATCTTCGGGCTGAGGATGTTTTTCTCCGTGGCGAAACACGCCGGGTTGGCTTCTGTCTGGTTCCTCTATTCATAGCCATTCCAACCAGATACGATAATGATGATAGCCAGCGATACCGATATACTAACAGGTTTCGAGCCGACAGTCAAACCATTCATTTCCTGTCACTTACAGGCCCAAGGTTGGGGCTGCCGGAACCAGAATTTCATGCCCGGCATCCGGTTTATATCCATGGACTTACGGGCCGGTTCAGGGCGTCAGGAATCCAGCTCAAGGGAGGTTATTGGACGGGGTCCCCGACCATTTGCGAGGTTAATTCTGGTGTGATATAAACGTAATCATGCTGAAGTTTGGGGCAATAACCGCAAGTCTTGCCATCAGAAGTGTCCTCGTCTGCATCTGTTGTTGTTGAAGCTTCAAGCACCTGATTCTCACCCGCAGTTTTTCCTTTTGGACATCTAATCCTTAACAGGAGGTTCGAAAAAATGGGAGATTACAAGCATCCTGAGGTTTTGGTAACCACCGATTGGGTCTCGCAACACCTCAGCGACCCCAAAGTCCGATTGATTGAAGTGGATGTCGATACGTCCGCTTATGACAAGGGCCACATTGAGAATGCAGTGGGATGGAACTGGCAGTCCCAGCTCCAGGACAATGTTCGTCGCGACCTGCTTGGCCTGCGCGAATTCGAAGACCTTTGCAGCCGCTCAGGCGTTTCAAATGATTCCACCGTCGTCCTCTACGGTGACAACAACAACTGGTTTGCCGCCTACGCGCTCTGGCAATTCAAATTCTATGGTCACAAAGACGTTCGCCTGATGAACGGCGGCCGCAAAAAGTGGGAGATGGAGGAACGACCCTTTACCACCGTCGCACCCAAAGTCCCCGCAGCCAGTTACAAAGCAAGCAAGCCCGACCTGAATGTACGCGCCAAGCGGGAACAGATTTTCAAAATCCTTGAAAACAAGAACGCCAGCCTGGTGGATGTCCGCTCGCCGGACGAATTCACGGGAAGGGTTATCGCACCTCCAGGCATGACGGAGACAGCACAGCGCGGAGGACATATTCCGGGTGCGGCAAATATTCCCTGGTCCAAGGCGGTTGCCGACGATGGAACCTTCAAGCCCTACGACGAATTGCTGAAGTTATACACTTCACAGGGCATCCGGCCGGAACGTGAAACCATCGCCTACTGCCGAATCGGGGAGCGGAGTTCGCACACATGGTTTGTGCTGAAGTATCTGCTGGGCTTTGAAAAGGTCAGCAACTACGATGGCAGTTGGACCGAGTGGGGAAACCTGGTGGACGCACCGATTGAAAAAGGTATGAGCTCGGCTGCCGGAGCATAAACCTTTCACAATCAGGGTTGGCGCAGTTGCGTGCGGAACACGGCAGCGTGCCGCGGCTACACTGACTACTCAATGGCAGTCTACGCTTGCAAATGCATCGTTGGGAAGGTTCATTACTCTGGATTTCAGAATGACTTGTTTGAACGCATGGCCGGAAGCGGTTGGCTGAAAGAGGATTGCAGTCAGGTCAGGGTGGTGTTGCAGATAATCGCGGGTGGCATCAGGCGATTCAACGAAAAACGTTGTGGACAACGCGTCACTGTCTGTCCCAGAAAGCGACACGACGGCTGTTGACAACATGTTTTCAACGGGCATGCCCGTGTGCGGGTCCATGATGTGGGCGTAGGTTTTTCCGCCCAGTTTAAAGAATTTTTCGTAGTCGCCGGATACAGACAGTGAAAGGTTCTGGAGCCGCAGCACGCATGCCGCCTTATTTTGATCAAGGGGGTTGCGTACGGAAATCTTCCAGCCGGTTTCCCCCGGCGGAGAACCAAGCGCATAAAGGCTGCTGGTCCCGCTCGAGATCAAGGCACGGCTGATTCCATTTTCGCGCAGTATTTTAACAGCCCGATCGATGGCGTAACCTTTGGCGATCGCTCCCAGATCAATTTCAATCCCGGGTTCGTCAAACTGGATGCTCCGCGTGGAAGGGTCCAGCTTGACGTGCTGATATCCGATTCTTTTCAGCACCAGCGCGAGTTCATCCTTTGACGGCACGCGCCCCTGACCCCGAAAAAATCCCCACGCTTTCATCAATGGCCCGACGGTGATATCAAAATCGCCACCGCTTTCACGGCTGTATTGCAACGAATCCTGGATCAGCTTGAACAATCTGGGTTCAACGATCACTGTGTGCCGGGCTGCTTCTCGATTGATGGAGGAGAGTTCGCTTTCCTGCTTGTAATTGCTCATCTGGTCGTCCAGTTGGTCGATTTCCTGGAAGACCTCACCAGCGACTTCTTCAAGATAGGCGCTGTTTGATCCGTAAGCGGCCACGGTAAAGACCGTGCCCATTGCCTGGTGGGAAGCTTCATAGCGGACAAGCGAATCCGCCGCTCTCGCCGGCGGATTCGTCACGGGAAGTACGAAGAGAATGAAGGAGAGCAGTATCAGCAGCCGCATGAGAAAGGAATAACGGGCGCGTCGGGCTGCCTCAACTCGTGGGAACTCTTGAGGCCCATTCCCACAACTGCACCATTTCGGGACTGTTCCGCGCGCCCGGTCCATTGGAAAGTGGTAATAAGTAATTTATGCCTCTTTCTTAGGCCAATATACTGTTGTTCCGGTGTCAATCGCGCGATTTCCATAGATTACGGCACGCGCGTCCGCCATGCCAATGTCAATGGGACATGCAATCGGTTTTCCATCGCGGATACTCGCCATGAAATTAGAGAGTTCACTCCAATAAGGTTCGTGGGGTTCCTCATATTCGTAAATGCCCATTGAAGCCAACCATCGTTTCGCATAAAGCAGCTCGCGATCCAGAAATCCTTGCTCACCCTGCGGTGCCACTTCAGGAAAGAGAGGAATGCCTTTCTGCACGGCCTGCTCCGTGACGGTGGCACCTGCCCACCAATTTTCTTTGGACTTCCCGTTCGTAACCTTGGCGGCCGCCTCCCGGTAATACATTCCCTTTCCGATAGTAATAATCAGAGTTCCATGGTCACCCATGATTTGCTCGTCATAGCCCAGGTGGGCGTTGTAGAGGATGGAAGTGTAGGCCATTTTCCTTCCTCCGGGGTACTGGAAGATGACTTCAATGTTGTCGCAGACTTCACGGCCATCTTTCCAATAATCAATGCCGCCCGTTCCCATCACAGAAAGCGGTTCCGCGCCAAATGCCCAGTTGGCAATATCAACCTGGTGCGACGCGAGTTCAGCCATCAGCCCGCCCGAGTACTCGCGGTACATCCTCCAGTTGATCAGCCGCTCAAATTTAGGGTCATGGACTGGCCTTCGCCAGTTGTTATTGCGGTGCCACTGCGCACGGACAAACATCACTTTGCCTAGAGCACCCTTGCGAATCATCTGGATTGCAACGTTGTACAGCAGGCTTGACCTGCGCTGAAGTCCGATCTGGAGAACCTGTTTGGAATTCGCTTCGGCGGCCTTGCGGATCTGCTCGCCCTCTTCCTCTTTAAAGTACATCGTCTTTTCAACAAAGACGTGCTTGCCTGCGTTGAGTGCATCAATAATCATCTGTGCGTGCTCATTGAGCGGCGTGGCGATGAGCACAGCATTCATGTCTTTTCGCTCCAACATCCTGCGATATTCGGTCGGACTTCCCGTATATGTCTGGGGATTCGAACCGATGGTTTCAACCCCCCGCTTCAGGTT
This sequence comes from Terriglobia bacterium, assembly GCA_046704865.1. Classification (GTDB taxonomy): domain Bacteria; phylum Acidobacteriota; class Terriglobia; order UBA7540; family UBA7540; genus SCRD01. The sequence goes on along the minus strand of JBJKQZ010000590.1, from coordinate 916 downwards.
TGGCGCGTAAATATCACAAGTCGCGATGCAGCGGCCTTCAGGAATAGTGGCGAGCCTCTTTAAAAGATTACATCCCTCAGTTCCTGTCCCGATAAAGCCGTAATGAACAGTATTCCCCGGGCTGGAATTACTTAAGAGCGCCGGCGCTGCAGCGATTGGGTTAGCTCCGCTCACGGCGGCTGCCACCGCGCTGGTCTTTAGAAAGTCTCTGCGCGTAACTCCCTTTTTGTTTGCCATATTGCTTCCTCCGCATATGCTGGAGGCCTGTGAGCCACACCCCCAGCCCGAACCTTATGGCAACATTCCTGCCGAAAATCCGCAGTGATACACATCACAATTTTAATAATTCGAAAGAAAAGAATCGGGAACGAAAACCACAGCCAGCCACAGGGCGTGTGATAGCTCGCGCGGACCCAGATACCAAGAACGATATTTGCGCCACACCCCCTCCGGTCCTAGGGCTCCCGCTCGACTTCCTCTAACGCGATTAACCGGTCCCAGTTCCGCAGACTCAACCTCAGTTCCTCTTTTCTCATCCCCCAAGCTTCTACCATGCCCACCGGAACTTTCTACTTTGCTCAGATAGGAACTTCTCACTTTGCAGCGACAAACGGAATTTTTTCCTTGACAAGACGGCCTCGATGGGTTTACAAGCCAGTTACCTGCCCAAAGAATAATAGCTAGTTACAAGCTTCTGCCGTCGACAATTTCGTGGACTTTCTGTGGCTAGTTTAAGAGTTAACCGACAGAATAAAAAGGGGGAAGTGATGAGAAGAGGGTTCGTCATTCTGTCCGTCGCGCTTCTGCTAGCTCTGTTTCCGTCGCTCGCCGACGCTTGCCATACGCCTTGCTATAACGGCTGCACAGAGCAGACGCCCCCTGGGACAACAACCATCGTTGGCATTTCCCCTCAGGT
>JBJKQZ010000589.1:0-6984 GCA_046704865.1 Terriglobia bacterium | reverse complement strand
GTTCTGGCGATTGAGCCCATGGTGAATGTCGGAGGGCCCGGGCTCAAGATACTGGATGACCAGTGGACGGCGGTCACGGCAGACGGAGCTCATTCGGCACATTTTGAGCACATGATAGCTGTGACAGATAATGGGCCTGACGTTTTGACCCGGCTGTAGGGCAGTGATGCCAAACGGACATTAGAGCAGTAATCAGTTAGAAGAAGTTTTATGGCCAAAGAAGAAGCGATAGAGGTGATGGCGACAGTAATTGAATCGCTCCCGAATGCTATGTTCCGAGTGGAATTGGAAAACAAGCACCGGGTTCTGGCTCATATCTCCGGAAAGATGAGGAAGAATTTTATCCGAATTCTCCCGGGTGACAGAGTTGCGGTGGAGCTTTCGCCATACGACTTGACGCGGGGACGCATCGTCTACCGTTACAAGTGACACCGGCTTACACCGTCCCGCGGAGATTTGGAGCTTGCGGATTTTGATCCGGCTGTGGATCAGCGGCGAATCGGGATTTTGCTTCGGGGAAAAAGAGGTTAGATATGAAGGTTCGTTCTTCAGTTCGTAAGATTTGCTCAAAGTGCAAGTTTGTAAGGCGCGGCAGGGTCTTGCGCGTAATCTGCGAGAACCCCAAGCACAAGCAGCGCCAGGGATAGGCTGCAGGCTAATAGCTTGTCGTTCCCGGCTTTTCTATTCCTTTAGCGAAATGAAGCCGGCGGGTTCGAGTGAGTTGGAGGTTTTTTATGGCACGTATCGCAGGGGTCGATTTACCGATTAGAAAGAGGGTTGAAATCGGCCTTACTTACATCTACGGGATTGGACACTCAAGGGCGCTTTCCATTCTTGGCCGCGCAGGGGTTGATCCCGGCAAGCCGGTTATGGATTTGACTGAAGAGGAAGTGAACCACATTCGGCAAATCATTGAAGAAGTGGGCGGGGTCGAAGGCGACCTACGAAAAGAGGTCGCTCTAAATATCCGGCGCCTGATTGAAATTGGGTCCTATCGCGGCATGCGGCACCGGCGCAACCTGCCTGCACGCGGGCAGCGGACGCATACCAACGCTCGGACGCGCAAAGGTCCTCGACGCGGCACCATTGCCAACAAGAAGAAGGCATCGGCGAAGACCTAGCAAGAGCGGCTTCGGGTTCAGTCCCAATAGCCGTATGAGCATACTGGACGGAGGATTATGGCGAAGGCAGCAGCAAAAACTGGCAAGAAAAAGAGCTTCAAAAAGCGCGACAAGCGTGTTGTTCCCTATGGTGTCGTCCATATCCAGGCGACCTTTAATAACACGCTCGTGTGCATCACTGATCCTGACGGCAAGACCATCTGCTGGTCCAGCGCGGGATCGCTTGGCTTCCGTGGTTCGCGCAAAGGAACGCCATTTGCGGCGCAGCAGGCTGCGTCTCGTGCAGCAAGCGCGGCTCGTGATCACGGGATGCGCAGTGTGCAAGTCCGTGTGAAGGGCCCGGGGGCCGGCCGGGAGTCTGCCATTCGCGCCCTCGCCGCTGCGGGTCTGGAGGTCCGTGAACTCAAGGACGTGACTCCAATTCCGCATAACGGCTGTCGCCCTCCCAAAAGGCGACGCGTGTAAGGATTGCTGGAAGAAAGAATTGAAGAGGCGGGGTAGCGGTCTTAACCCAGAGGAATCAGGTTTCCGCCTCAGAACGGGAAGGGAAGTTACAGGAGGTTTGTTTGGCGAGATATCGTGAAGCAGTATGTCGGCTATGCCGCAGGGAAGGACAGAAGCTCTTCTTGAAGGGCCAGCGTTGTCTGACCGATAAGTGTGCAATTGAGAAGAGAAATTTTCCTCCGGGCCAGCACGGTAAGTCGCGGCGCCCAAAGCCCCAGGGTTATGGTATTCAACTCAGGGAGAAGCAGAAAGTTCGCCGGTTGTACCAGATTCTTGAAGACCAGTTCCGCAACTATTTTGAGAAGGCTGCGAGCCGGAAGGGTGTTACCGGCGAGACGCTGCTGTTAATGCTCGAACAGCGGCTGGATAACGTTGTTTACCGGCTGGGCCTGGCCACTTCGCGTGCGGAAGCCCGGCAACTGGTCCGGCATGGACACATAGAGGTAGCTGGAAAGAAGGTGAACATCCCTTCGTTCCATGTGGTTCCCGGGCACGAGATTTCGGTTCGGGAAAGCAGCCGCAATCTTCAATCAATTCAGCGGTCGCTTGACCTGTCAGGGAATCGCGGTGTTCCGCCGTGGCTGTCACTTGATCGTGATAGCTTGAAGGCACAGGTTGTCTCAGTGCCGAAGCGTGAAGACGTCAACTTCCCCATTCAGGAGCAGATGATCGTCGAACTTTATTCGAAATAGTTAAGACATCCAAGATGATAGCGCTGGAGGCGTCGTCGCCTCCAGGGAGGTGAAGGCAATATGCTCTGGAAAGGTTTTCAAAAGCCCAAGCGGCTCGTGTGCGACACCAGTTCTCTGACGGATAAGTACGGCCAGTTCACGGCACAGCCCTTCGAGCGCGGATTCGGAACTACAATCGGCAACGCGCTCAGGCGTGTTTTGCTCTCGTCGATCGAGGGCGCTGCTATTACAGCCGTCAAAATCGAAGGCGTCATGCACGAATTCTCTTCTATCCCCGGCGTGGTGGAAGACGCGACGGATATCATCCTCAGCCTCAAGCAGATTCCTTTAAAGATGAACGTCGAAGGTCCCAAGACGCTCACTTTGGATGTGACGGAGGCAGGCGAGGTAACTTCGCGCATGATCCAGGAGGATGCTGATATTGAAATTCTGGACAAGGACGCTTACATCGCTACGGTGAGTGAATGCGGCGCCCTCCGGATTGAAATGCGAGTGAAGAACGGCCGGGGTTACGTCTCAGCAGAAAAGAATTTTGATGAGGACCTGCCGATAGGCTATATCCCCGTTGACTCCGTTCACTCGCCGATCCGCAAGGTCAATTACGCCGTGGAGGCTGCGCGTCTGGGACAGATGACGGATTATGACAAGCTGACGCTTGACGTCTGGACCAACGGTGCTGTTACCCCGCAGGACGCAATTGGTCTTGCCGCCAAACTGCTCAAAGATCACATGAGCATCTTCATCAATTTTGAAGAGGGGACAATCTCTGAAGAAATTGCTGAAGAGAAGCCATCGACAATCTACAACGAGAACCTTGATCGCTCGGTGGAAGAGCTGGAGCTGTCGGTCCGCTCTTACAACTGCCTGAAGAATGCGAATATCTCCACCATTCGTGAATTGGTTCAAAAGTCTGAGCAGGAAATGCTGAAAACCAAGAATTTCGGCCGCAAATCACTGAATGAGATCAAAGAAATTCTTACGGCGATGGGCCTGAGTCTTGGGATGAAGTTTGATGAAAGGGGTAACCCCTTGCCGGCAACCAGCCAGCCGGCCCCGGAACAACCGGCGTGGGGACAGGAAAGCTAAAGATGCGCCATCGTAATTACGGTAGAAAACTGGGCAGAAAGACTGAGCACCGGCGGGCGCTCTTGCGGAACCTTGTGACCTCGCTCATCATCGATGAACGGATTGAGACGACCCTTCCTAAAGCCAAAGAGGCACGCGTAGCGGCCGAGCATATGATAACTCTCGGCAAGCGGGGAGATCTCCATGCCCGGCGTCTGGCCGCGAGCTACTCCCTGAGCGCCCCGGCTGTGAAGAAGCTCTTCGGAGATATTGCCAAACGCTATGAGTCGCGCAACGGCGGGTATACCCGGATCGTGAAAACCGGATGGCGGACCGGAGATGGGGCTGATACGGCCGTCCTGGAACTGATCGGGACTCAGGTGCTGCAGCAGCGCGCCGAGCTGCGTGCCAAACGCGCCGAGCGCCGTAAGAAGGCCGCTGAAGAAGCCGCTGCCCAGCAGCAGGCTCTGCCGCCTGAACCGGACGAGAAGGAATAGAGCGACACGCCGGCACAGGCGCTCCACTTAATGTGCTTCCCCGCCTTGTCCATCAAATGATGGAACACGGGTGGCGTGAGCAGTTCCTAATTCCTGCTCTTCTCAACCTCTGCATACACGGTTCTTGAGGCTTTCTCCAGGATGCAAAGCCCTTCTGCCGTTGTGCATTAAGTCTTGATTACAACCAGTTTCATTTCTTCCAATCTGTGAGATAATGCGCACTCCTTCCAAATCTTGAGGAGTGTGGCCAAATGAAACTACGTATTTTGCTTGTTCTCCTTGCCATCCTTGTTGATGTCATTGTCATTTTCCAGCTAGGTAGAAAGCATGAAACGGTCAGGCCGAAATACATTAATCTGCCCTCCAGCAAGCTGCTCTTGCCGCCGGCCCCGGGCCATCCCCAACCGACGAACACTTTTCCAACGGCCGACGTTCTGAGTCCTGACGGAAAGTATCTTGCAATTCTGAACAACGGTTACGGTACTGAGGAATCAGATTACCAGCAGTCGATCGCTATTCTGGATCTCTCAACTCACAAAGTGACAGACTTCCCTGATTCCCGTCTGGGACAGCGCGCTGGGCAAACTTACTACCTGGGCCTCTCTTTCAGCCAGGATGGCAGCAAACTCTACGCGTCAATCGCGTCATTGACAGACCCGACGGGCAACAAGCCCAACGATACGGGGAACGGCGTTGCGGTCTACTCGTTCCAGGATGGCCGTTTGGCGCCGGAGCGCTTCATCAAGATTCCCCTTGCTCCCCTGGCGCGCGGCAAGAAGTCCATTGCCGATTCGAAGGAGTTGCCGAGAGGGTCGGCAATTTCTTATCCGGCGGGTCTGGCTGTGCTTCCGGGCGCGGATAGCGAGAAATTGCTGGTAGCAGAGAATCTCGCTGACGATGCTATTGTGCTGGACACCAGCGGCGGTAAAATTCTCCAGCGTTTTCCTTTGAGCACGGCGGCAGTTGTTCCTGCTGCGTTCCCTTATGGTGTGATTGCAACCCGCGACGGGAAGACGGGCTTCTGTTCGCTCTGGAACGCCTCTGCCGTTGCCGAATTGAATCTTGAAACCGGGAAGGTGGTTCGCCTGATTTCTCTTCTCGCGCCGAAATCCACGGTCGCTGCCGGCTCCCACCCTACTTCGATGCTGCTGACGCCGGACCAGAAATATCTCTACGTGGCTCTTACCAACAGCGATCGCGTGGCCGTGATTGACGTTGAGAAAGGCGAGATGGTCGGACTGCTGTCGACGGAATTGCCAGAGCAGGAATATGGTGGCAGCACTCCTGATGCGATTGCGCTGAGCCCGGACGGAAAACGGCTGTTTGTGGCGGACGCTTCGGCTGATGCTGTTGCCGTCTTTGACACGAGCGGCCTGGAAACCAATCCACCGGGAGCCTCTTCGCCCCAGAAGGCGTTGGGATTCATTCCTACTGAGTGGTATCCGACTGCGCTTGCAGTCAGCGGCGACGATCTCATGATTGTTACTGGAAAAGGCGAAGGGACAGGTCCCAACGCCGGGCCGCTTGTGAAGGCACATCCACTGAAGAATAGGAAGTATCCCTACATCGCGACCTTGCTGCACGGCTCGGTTGCCGTTGTAGGTATCAGCGACGTCCAATCCCGGCTGGCGGAGTTGACCCATGAGGTCGAGCTTAGCAATCTGATGCTGGCAAAGCCGAAGGAGGCCGACCTGTTTAATGGCAGGCCAGACCCGATTCGCCACGTCATTTACATCATCATAGAGAACCGGACGTACGACCAGATTTTTGGGGACTTGAAGCCCGGCAATGGCGATCCCTCGCTTTGCATGTACGGTGAGGACATAACTCCGAATGAGCACGCGTTGGCAAAGCAGTTTGGTGTTATCGACAACTTCTATTGCAGCGGCGAAGTCTCCGGCGACGGGCACGTCTGGTCGATGGCGGCAATCACGAGCGACTACAATGAGAAAACTTGGGAGATCGGCTACCGGAGCAGAGAACGCACCTACGATTTTGAAGGTGAGGTCCTGGGGCACAATCCGCTTGCTGAGAATATCCCGGATGTCGATGACCCTGGTACGGGCTACATCTGGGCAGACGTGGCAAGCCACGGCTTGACGCACCGGAACTACGGGGAGTTTGTGTCCACGCACTGGTGCGACCAGGGACCGACAGGAGAGTCCCCCAAAGCCGGTACGCCGCTTGCTTCTCAGGGGGCCTGCCGCCAGAAGGTTGTTCGTAATGGGCAGCCTTTGCCCGCTAACGTTGGCGACCCGCGCGGCTCCGCGAGCCCCTGGCCGTGGGCTGTTCCCATGATCGCCTTTGATGAAGCGACCAAACCGGAATTGCAGGGCCACTTTGATCCGAAGTTTGCCGATTTCCGGCTCGATTATCCTGACCAGTTTCGTGCCGACGAATTCATCAATGAGTTCGACGCATTTGTCAAAGCCCGGCAGACAGGTCAGGGAGACCGGCTGCCTCAATTTGTCATCCTGCGATTGCCTGACGACCACACCGCGGGCACTTCGCCCGGAATGCCCACTCCATCGGCTTCCATTGCAGACAACGACCTGGCCGTTGGACGCGTGGTTGACGCGGTTTCGCACAGTCCTTATTGGGGTGACACCGCCATCTTTATTCTGGAGGATGATGCCCAGGACGGCCCCGACCACGTTGATGCACATCGCAGCACGATGCTGGTGATCAGCAAGTATTCCCCCGGATCTTCCGCCCAGCCTTTTGTCGATCACAACTTCTACACCACGGTCAGCACAATTCATACGATGGAAAAACTGCTGGGCCTTCCGCCCATGAACAACAATGATGCGCAGGCGCCGGTGATGGCCGCAGACTTCTCGGGTACCGGAAACCAGCCGGCCTTTACGGCGGACTACCGGAACCAGAAAAACGGCTTGATCTACCAGATGAACTCTCCCCACGCGCCCGGCGCGCGAGCCTCTGAAAGGATGGACTTTGTGCACGCTGATCAGGCGAACGCTGCGGAACTTAACCGGATCCTGTGGCGAGACCGTAAGGGCAACATTCCCATGCCCCGGCCCCGGCACGTTATCTTCCGATAGCACGAAAGCGCGCCGCTTGCCGGGCGAGCGTTGCGGCTTGACC
>JBJKQZ010000588.1:0-3816 GCA_046704865.1 Terriglobia bacterium | reverse complement strand
GCCCGCACGCCGATACGGAAATCCGCATGCTGGCGGTGGAAGTCTGCAACGTCCTCAAAAAAGAAAGCCCCAACATCTTCAACGATATCGAAGTCTACGATGAGGCTGACGGCATGCCCGCCGTCCGCGTTGTCCACTCCAAAGTCTGAGATTCCCCGGACAACCCCTTCATGGTTCAGGCCAGCACCTGGTAACGCGCCATCATTCCCATATCCATGTGGTCAGAGACGTGGCAGTGGTACAGCCAGACGCCCGGATTATCGGGAAGCATGTCCACCGTTGAAGTCTGGGCCGGACCAAGAATGATGATATCAACCCGGCGCCCGTGGTCAAGCACGACATTGCCGTGCCAATGAGGCGTATGGAAGTTGGCGAATTCGCCCATCGACCCCACATACCAACGTACGCGTTCATTTTTCTTCATCGTGATCATGGGCATGTTGGCAAAAACGTAACCATTGATCGCGGACTTGAAGTTTGCGGCGGCGAAGCCAACACCGCCAAAGTTGTACCTTCCCTCTGTGTCGTGAAGATCGTATTCCAACTTATTAACGCCATGAGAGTCTCCGCAGTAGGCCTTGATGTTGTGATCCAGATACCAGCTCTGATTCTCGTCATACATCAGAAAGAGTGTAAAAACCTCGCGGTCGACGTCTTTGGGCCTGCCCTTTGCATCTGCCATGCCACGTCGGGTGATCACAAGCATACCGTTGAGGCCGCTGTTGACGTCCCGCATTTCGTTCACGTGGGAATGGTAGGCCCATCCTAGTGAGCTCGGGTCATTCGGGCCCGGGCCGGCGCGCTCAGGAACCGGCCAGGTGTAAACATGTGTCTCGCCTGGCGGCACAGCAGCCCCGGGTTTTTGGTGATCCGGAACGCCATCGTTATAAGGCGAACCTTCCGAATCCTTATCGTAGAAGACTCCATGTGGATGCATGCTGTAATGCTGAGTTGCGTTATTTCTGAAGACTACCCGGACCGTATCCCCGACCTCTGCGTGCAGGATGGGGCCGAGCATCCCGAGATAGGCATCTTCTACCGCCCGCGATTTGAGTTGTTTAAAGGTGTCGTCGGTATATTCGCGATAAACCGCTTTGCGGAAAACCTTGCCGATGACATGGGGGCCATTTTCCACAAAGGTTTTAGGATAACCCTCGAACGGCTTGCCGGTATATTGGTTGACGCCGCTTGGCGCGTAGTCCCACTCGATTTCGTCGGCCGCAACGTAATAAGTGCGGATCTTTCCTTGCGGCGGGTCTGTCCGATCAGCTTTTGCCCAACCGACCCTGGCAAAGGCAGCGGCGACACTAAACCCCACAAAGTTCCTTCTGTTCATGGTTTCCCTCCCATTCGAAAAGAAATTTTTCGAACCACTTACAAAAGAACTTTTGACGCATCCCCAATGTGGGTAGCTCTTAAACGCCAGGCGGGGTGGGCCTCTGCTTCCACGGCCATATTTCAATGGCCGCAGGCTGCTACTTGATTCCCACGGCCATGGAATCCGGCCCGACCAGGTGCTCGACGTAGGTTTCCGAGAAGCCGGCTTTTTTCATCCAGCCGCAGCAGTCGGCACCCGTGTAATCGAATCCTCCGGAAGTTTCGATCAGCATGTTCAGGCTCATCAGCAGGCCAAAGGCGTTGTGCCGCCGGTCGTCATCAATCAGCGACTCGTAAACAATCAGTGATCCGCCCTTGGGCAGGGCCTTCGCGGCCTTGTCCAGCAGCATCATCTTTTGTTCCAGGTTCCAGTCGTGCAGGATGTGGCCCATCACCAGCACTTCGGTTTCCGGCAGCGGGTCTTCAAAAAAGCTGCCGGGCTGGAAGCTCAGGCGATTATGCAGGCCGAACGAATGGATGTATTCCTCGAAGATCGGCTGCACCACGGGCAGGTCGAACCCTTTTCCGATCAGGTGCTCATGCGCCAGCGCCACCTGCGTGGGCAGTCCGCCCTGTGCCGTGCCTACGTCCACAAAAGTCTGGTACTTGTTCCACGGGAACTTGCGCGCGATGGCAATGGCTGACGGCATGCTGATCCCGGTCATCGCCCGCAGAAACGTCCGCAGGCGGGCGGGATCGGAATAGAGAGAGTCAAAGGCGTTCTCACTATCGGTGCCCTTGGATTCATTCTGCGGTTTGCCGGTCCGCAGCCCTTCCGTCAGCGATCCCCACTGAGGGTAAAGCCGGGCATTGGCCATTTCCAGCATGCCGCCGATATAGCTGGGCTTGTTTTTGTCGAGAAAGACGTTTGACTCATGCGTGTTGGAATACCTGCCGTCGTGCCGGTTCAGCATTCCCATGGCCACCAGGGCGTCAAAAAAGTCCCGTGAGCCGCGGGGATGCACACCCACAGCCTGGGCAAGTTCGTCCAGGTTCAGCGGCCTCTGGGCAAGATACGTAAATACGCCCATCTCCACCGCGCTGAGTAGTGTTTTGGATCCCCAGAAGCCCAGGCCGAGTTGCAGGATTTTTTCCGGTGTTACAGCCACATGCGTGCCTTCGGCCGCAGTGTTTTGCCCCAAAGAATTACTCATGGTTTGCCCCCAACAGGTTAATTTCCTGCCCCAGACAGGAATGATGCCGGAATCATAGCGCAGGCGGCCCAAAAAGCACAGTCTTTACTTGCACAAGCTATTTACCCTTTGGATATACGCCTTGCTGTTGAATTTGCGTGAGGTGCTGGCGTAGGACATGTAGCGGATCTTTCCGTAGACGTGCCGTTCCGGGCCCCAGGCGCGGTCATGCTTGCCGGCAATGGCCCATGCGATGCCCGCGTAGCCGTTCGGGTCGCGCCCGTCGAGTTCGTAGTGGTCGTTCAGCCGCACGGCAATCGCATAGGCTTCCTCCGCACTGCGCGTCCACTCCAGAATCTTCTTGGCCCAGTACATGCGCAGGTAGCCGTGCATCCAGCCCGTCACCACCATCTGCCGCTGCGCGGCGTTCCAAAGCGGATCGTGCGTTTCGGCGTTTTCAAGCTGCCGCTCGGAATAGGTGTATTCGCGCTCGTCGCGGGCGTGTTCCGCAAGCGTGCGCAGCGCCCAAGGCTCCGCGCATTTGAGATTGTCGTAATGCGGATTGTAGCGGCAGAAGTTCACCGCCAGCTCGCGCCGCACAATCATCTGCTCCAGGAACGCCGCGCGGTCGCGGGCGGGTGCGTCGGATTGCTTCACAGCCAGAGCCACCGTGTGCGGCCCCATGTGACCGAAATGGAGATAAGGCGAAAGCCGGCTGGTGTGCTCCTCATCGGGATGGTTGCGGCCTTCGTCATAGCCGGCAAGGCGTTCGCGCAAAAATCTCTTCAGCTGGTTCAGGCCTTCGTCCGTTCCGCCCTGCAACCCGGCCACCGGCCCCACGGCCCGGCTGATGGGAAGGCCTTGCAGCAGGTCAGCATCAGGTGAGAGTGATGCCAACTTCTTAGCCGGCTTCCAGCGCACGTGCGGCCTGGCTTGCCCCACCGGCACAAGGAACTCATCAAGCAGGAGGTTGATCCTGGGCCGGATGGTCCGCGCGCCGTACTGCTCCTTCAGCAGCAGGTGGCCGGGACCAATCACGTCCGCATCCACGGTCCAGATAGGCACGCGAAGTTTTTTGGCGAGCGCCTCGCGCCACTGTTCGGGTTCGCGGAGGGGATTTTCGTCGCCAACAACCAGACTGGCAGAAACTTCATCGCAGAATTTCGCCAGATTGTTTTCCGGCCAGGCGCGCAGCACAAATCCAATCCCGCGGCGCTCAAGGCCGCGAGCCACCGCTCGCAGCCCCTGGACGAAAAAAGTGTAGGAACGCAGGTTGGCGTTGGGATAGTCGCGAACGATGCCGACA
>JBJKQZ010000587.1:0-7790 GCA_046704865.1 Terriglobia bacterium | reverse complement strand
GCCTGTCACTGCGCAGGAAGCCTGGCGGATGGGCCTCGTCGATCGAGTAGTGGTACTCTCTGAGTTAATCCCAACGGCTGAAAGTATAATGCAGAAGATTCTGGCCAACAGTCCCATTGCCATCCGTTACGCCTTGGATGCTGTTCATCGTGGAATGGAAATGCCGGAAGCTGAAGGTGAGCAGCTCGAAGCCAGCCTTTTTGGGCTCTGCTGTGCGACTGCTGACATGAAGGAAGGAACACGTGCTTTTCTGGAAAAGCGCCAAGCCCAATTCAAGGGCGAATAGCTTCACCAGTTGCATTCCTGAACGTGAAAAAAAATAAACCGTCAATGGGTTCCCGGACAAAATCTCGCGAACTGGCGCTCCAGATGCTTTACCAGGGGGAGGTGGGCATCCACCCGCCTGCCTACGTAGAACAAACTTTCATGCAAGGCCGCAATATCTCTCCTGACGTTGACAGTTTCGCGCGAAATCTGTTTGAAGGAACTGTGAGCGAAGTCGAAATACTCGACCGTACGATCGCCGGACACGCCAAAAACTGGCGCACAAGCCGCATGCCCGCTATTGACCGAAACATCCTGCGGATGGCGCTTTGCGAGATGCTCCATCATCCAGAAACCCCCGGCGCCGTAGTCATCAATGAAGCCCTTGAAATGGCCCGCCGATTTGCGAGCACAGATTCCGTAGAGTTTATTAACGGAGTCCTTGATGCAATTTGGAAATCCCTTCCCCAGGCACAGTCCAAAGGGTAAGCACGTATCTCGCTTTAAGACATTGCCCCACCTTCAAAACTAAACTGCCCCATAGGCTTACTTGAAGGAATTGCGATCTGAACACGCATCTACGCCGCACTGCCGCGCGCGTGCGCAATGCGTTTTTCTATGGACGGGTGGGAATGAAATATGAATTCAATCCAGGCGGAAGGCCGTCGCTCTGCAAGGTTGATTTCAGCAAGTTTTTCCATGCTATGGATAAAGGCTGACTTGTTGGAGATAGTTTTCAGGGCATAATCATCCGCCTGCCGTTCCAGCCAACGGGAGTGGATATTTACGCAAGGGAGCAGAATCAGAGAAATCCCCATGCTCACCAGGATCAGTAACGGCAGATTCGCAAAGTCCGCCACTGCCCGGAACCCGAGCTCAGTACCCCACTTCAAGAGGCAAGCGTTCGCAAGATAAAAACCGACATAAGTGCCAATAGCCTGAACAACTATCAGGCGAAAAACATGGTGGCGAACGTGGTGCCCAAATTCATGGGCCAGGACTGCTTCAACTTCTTCGGCATTGAATTGTTCCAGCAACGTGTCTGAAAGAATAATACGGCGTGTATTGCCCAGTCCCACCAGCGCCGCGTTGGCCTTTCTGCTCTTTTCGCTCAGCTTCCATTCGAAAACCCCACGGACCCGCGTGCCGGCCCGGTGCGAGAGCTCAAGCAGTCGACTTGTCAGATTTTCATCTTCTACCGGCTTGAATTTGAAAAAGATGGGAAATAGAACCACCGGAGCCAGATTGGCAAGAAGGACGAAGAAAGCGATAAACGCTGTGGCGGAGATAATCCACCACGACGCTGGCCAGGTCCGCATGGTCCAGTAAACAAATTCAACACCCAGCAGGCCCAGAGATCCCCCCACAAGCAGTCCTTTGAGCGCATCCTTGACCCAGTTCCAGAGCGTCAGGTTCGACAGTCCGTACCGATGCTCCAGACTGTAACCTTTCATGTAGCTGAGTGGAATACCGGGCAGTTCGAGCATCAGGCCCAAAAGCAGGAAGTAAATCACCAAAGCAAGTGCGGGATGCGATGTGAAGCTCTCTGAGAATTCCCGGAGGCCCGTTGACCATCCGGCAACAATGAGAAGTAACAGAACAATAAAGTCAAGAATGAACCCCACAACAGACAGGATCCGCCCGGAACGATGATATGACTTTGCACGCTGTGCTTCATCCATGGCACAAATACACGACCCGGACTTATTCGCCTGATTGCTGTCGGGCAAATTCTGCGATCGCATCCAGGAGTTTCGTTACCTGCTCCTTTGAAGGCGCCTCTGCGTAAAGCCGCAGAACATTCTCCGTCCCTGAAGTCCGCAAGAGTACCCACATGGAATCACCCAGAGTCATTTTCACGCCATCGCGATCATCGAGTGACAAGACTTTAAAACCGGCAACCGAGCCCAGAGCTCCGTGCCGAGCCTGCTCCACCACGCGGTGTGCGTCCGCCTTGTCAACTTCCAGGTCAATCCGGCGGTAATAATGCGGACCAAACTCTTCCTGAAGCTCATTTACTAGCTCACCCAGGTCTTTGTCTCTCTGTGCAATGATGTCGGCCAAGTAGAGCGAATTCAGTACGCCGTCGCGCTCGGGCAGATGCCCGCGGGCCGCGATTCCACCACTTTCCTCACCACCGCTCAGAATATCGCGCTCCAACATCAAATCGCAGACGTACTTGAAGCCGATGGGCGTCACATGGAGTGGCAAACTATATTTCGCCGCAATCTTATCGACCATCTGAGTGGTGGAAACCGTTTTGACAACTTCGCCCTTCAGTCCGCGTTCCGCAACCAGGTGGCGGAGCAATATGGAAAAGACCTTGTGCGAATCCACCGTGTTTCCCTGTGCATCCACGGCCCCAATGCGGTCGGCATCTCCATCGGTGGCAAATCCAGCGTCTGCTTTGGTCTTAATGACAGCCTTACTCAGATCTGCCAGGTGCGGATCGATCGGTTCCGGATTTATTCCGGGGAAAAGCGGATTGTGTTCGCCGTGAATCTCAGAAAAGGAAATACCGGACTCGCTAAATAGACGCGCCAGGCACCCACGGGCCGCGCCATACATAGGATCCAGTACAAAGTTTCTCCCGCTTTCTCGAATTCGATCAAGCGAAACCAGCGTCTTGATGCGGTCAAGATACGGAGTGACCAGATCGGCTGTCTCGACCCGCGCACTGGTCTTCGAACCATTCTGCTTTCCCGGATCGTATTCGGGCATATAGGTCTCAACCCGCTTCATAATCTCCGGAGATGCAGAGCCGCCGTAAGCTGCCTTGAGCTTAATGCCATTCCAGATGTATGGATTGTGGCTCGCGGTCACCATAAGCGCGCCCGCAGTTTTTCTCGCTACCACGGCGTAGCTGATGGCAGGTGTAGGAGTGGCGCGGTCAGCCAACAGCACCGGAATGCCCTCCACCGCCACCTGTCCGGCTGCAACCCGGGCAGCCTCCGGAGAAAGAAAGCGTGCGTCGAAACCAATCACCAGGCCGCGCTCAGGGTGGCCTTCTTGGCAGACGTAACGAGCTATGGCCGCAGCAACACGCCGGACATTTTCAAAAGTAAACGTGTCACCAATAATTCCTCGCCAGCCATCGGTACCAAATTTGATTTGCTCAGGTGAATCCGCCAGGATAACCTCCGCCTCACAAAAGGTTCTTTTCGCCGCGTTTTTCAAGCTCATGCACTGCCTTCCCCACCTTCTGGGACTGGTCACGCGAGCAGACCAGCAGCGCGTCACTCGTCTCGACAATCACCAGGTTCTCCACGCCAATAGTCACAAGGTATTTTCGAGGGCCGACCAGCATATTTCCTTTGGAATCGATGACAAGCGAATTCCCCGGCCGCACATTGCCATCGGCATCCTTCGCGCTAAGCTCGTATGCCACTGCCCAGCTTCCCACATCACTCCAGCCCATATCGGCGGCCACTGCTGATACATTGTCTATCTTTTCCATCAGAGCGTAATCAATCGAGATCTTCTCAAGCCGCGGAAACAGCTTCTTCAGCGTACGCGGATTGTCAATACCACCAGCATCTGCAATCTGCTCCAACCCGGCTGCCATCTTGGGCTGAAATCGGCGCAGATTTTCAACTAGCGTGGCCGCCCGCCAGATAAACATGCCAGCGTTCCAAAGATAGCGTTTTGACGCAACGTACCGCAGGGCAACCACAAGCTCGGGCTTCTCAGTAAACTTCTCTACGCGGAAGATTCTGTCTCGCCCCGAGCTTTTTTCAAGCCCGCCCAACCTGATATAGCCGTATCCCGTTTCCGGGCGCGAAGGTTGAATACCCAGTACCACAGACCGGCCCTCCGTAGCAGCCCACCGGCAGCCGGCCTTAAGCGCGTTACGAAAAGCTCCGGGCTTTCGAATCACGTGGTCAGCGGGCAGAACTACCATGATGCCATTTGGATCACGGCGCAGAATTTCATTCGCTGCCAGGCCAATGGTGGGCGCCGTATTGCGTTGTGCAGGTTCCGCCACAATCTGCCTTGCCGGAATGCCCCGCAACAGACGAACCATCTGTGGCCTGACCATGCTGTTGGTAAAAACATAAATATGCCCCGGCGGGACAATCCCCTTCACACGCTCCACTGCCTGCTCAAGGAGCGTGGTGCCACCGAACAGGTTGAGCAACTGTTTGGGGCTTTTGCGGCGACTCAGCGGCCAGAAGCGCGTTCCGCTTCCGCCGGCCATAATGACCACATAAACATGATCGTAAAGCGAGTTCCGCAATTTTGTTCTTTTGCCCATCAGCGTCTTATTCAAAAATAATCTTTTTTAGAAGTTCCCGCTTGATACCACGACGGGAAAGCGGCCGCCTGAAATCCTTGTCAATATCGGGGACATAAAACTTCAAAATGCGGGTATTCTCCACCGGCGCCACACGGTAATTTCCTGCTCCCGGGGGTATTACCCACGTGTCCCCGGCCCGGTAGCCAAGCCATCCGGCTGAGGTTTCCACACGACCTTCACCCGCAATAATTGAAAGCGCCTCCATATGCCCAGATGATCCTTCGAAATGACCTGTCTTCCGCAACTTCAATTCCTCAACGGCGAAGTAAGGAGAAGCCAGAATAAATCGACGCGATCCAAAAGGAGCATCAAACACGCATCGCGGCAGTCTGCGGAGCGGCGGCGCTTCAGGCTTGATCACACCAAAGCCTTTGTCCAGGTGGAGCGGGCGTGGTTTTCCGTCAAGGCCCAGTCTGCCAAAGTCATCCAGCCGGTAGGTCATGTCGGAATGTTCCTCTGCTTCAAAAAGAACCAGCCCCGGCCCCAGCGCATGCACAGTGCCCGGAGGAACAAAGATCGCCTCACCTGCCTTTGGATGAAACCTGTAAAGCAGGTCTTTGCTTTTCCCTGATTCGCACGCAGCCCTCAGCATCTCAAGAGTCGTATCTGGTTTTAATCCCAGGAGAATTTCCGCTTCAGGCTCTGCGTGCACAATGTACCACATCTCACATTTTCCCAGGTTGCCCGGGTCATGCTTACGCGCGTATTGGTCGTCCGGATGGACCTGGAGGGAGAGCCAATCATTGGTGAAAATGTATTTCGAAAGAATGGGGAATCGGCGGTCTTTCCAGTTTTCGCCATTCAGCTCACTTCGGTATTTGGCCGAAGCCTCGCCCAGCGAAAGTCCGGCAAGCGCGCCGTTCAGGATCTTAGAACTCTCATCCGTTATCCACACTTCACCGATAAGGGTCTTTTCTCCCGGTTGTGCAGAAGCCCCGCGATCGTCGGCAATCTTTTCCGAATCCGGCCAGTCAAACAAAGGCTCCAGGTCGTCCATTCCCCAGAACTTCGGCTTGTAGATAGGTGAAAGTTTTAGCGGAGTGTCCAGTTTTGGCATAAGAGGCGTATCAGGGCAATGACCTAAGAGCTGCCCCGCGGAGCGATGCGTACGACCTCGCGATTCCTCAAGAATAAATCAGAGATCTGCCGCCGCGCTCACAATGGAAATAGGTGAACCCATTTCAGGAGCCCTTCAGAGTTCGTTAAAAAACTTCTTCATCCTCTCCAGCCCCTCTTCAATGTTTTCAATTGAAGTTGCGTAGGATAGCCGGACATGCTCATCGGTCCCGAAGCCGGGCCCCGGCACAACCGCCACGTGGGCCTCTTCAAGCAATCGGTCTACCAGCACCTTGCAGTCCGCCACACCGTTCCTCTTGATGTAAGTGCCCACGTTCGGATAAACGTAAAAGGCACCCGCAGGCATTGCGCAGGTGATGCTGGGAATGGCCCTCAGTCCAGCGACAATTTTGTCGCGGCGGCGCTGATACTCAGCCAGCATCGTCTGAACAGAATCCTGTGGCCCGCGCAAGGCTTCCACAGCCGCTTTCTGGGCAATCGATGTCGGATTTGAAGTCGAGTGACTTTGCAAGTTCAGCATATTGCTCAACAGTTTTTTGGCGCCCAGGGCAAAACCTACTCTCCAGCCTGTCATGGCATAGGTCTTGGAAAGCGACCCGGCAATAATCAGATTTTCGCGATTGCCCGAATGCCCCAGTGAAAAAGGCTTCCGGCCGTCATAGAGAAACTGGCAATAGC
The DNA here is from genome assembly GCA_046704865.1 of Terriglobia bacterium. Lineage (GTDB taxonomy): Bacteria > Acidobacteriota > Terriglobia > UBA7540 > UBA7540 > SCRD01. The sequence goes on along the minus strand of JBJKQZ010000587.1, from coordinate 1,474 downwards.
ACTCATCGGACATCAGCAAGACATTCTTGCTTACTGCCAGCGCCAACAGTTTTTCCATCTCATCGTCGGCAATCACTGCGCCTGTCGGGTTGTTCGGCGAATTCACAATGATCAGCCTGGTTTTCCGGGTGATCAGCTTTTCCACGTCAGCAGCTCGAACCTGGAAGTTGTCCGCCTCACGAGTCTGAAGCGGCACCGCTTTTCCTCCGCAGTAGTTGACGATGTCAAGATACGAAACCCAATACGGCACGGGCAAAATAACCTCATCGCCGTGGTTGATTGTTGCTGCTACAGCCTCAAAAATGGCCTGCTTTCCCCCCACTGTCACCAGGCATTCTTCTATCTTGTAGCCGGACCCAAAGTCTTTGGCGTGGCGCTCAACAATGGCCTCTTTCAGCTCCTTGATGCCACTGGTAGGTGTATACTTGGTGAAATTCGCAAGAATTGCCGCAATCGCCGCATTCTTGATGTTTTCAGGAGTTGGAAAATCCGGCTCTCCCGCCCCAAAATCCACCAGATTCACGCCGCTCGCCTTGAGCTGTGTTGCTTTTTGAACTACGGCCAGCGTGGATGAAACTGAAATCCTTGATATCCGTTCTGAAAGTTCCATGAGTTCAATCCTCGTCATTCCTTGAGACTAGTTTGTTGCTTAAACGCTCTTCAACTACGGCTGGCACCAGATCCTTGACTGATCCACCGTGGCGTGCGATCTCCTTGACCAGCCGCGAACTGATATAAGCATAAGATTCAGCGGGCATCAGGAAAATCGTCTCCAGCTTCGGCTGCAACTTCCGATTCGTCAGGGCCATCTGAATTTCATATTCGTAGTCGGAAAACGCGCGGATACCGCGAACAATCGCTCGCGCATTCATTTGCACGGCGTAGTCCACCAACAGACCGCTGAAAGTGTCCACAGAAACATTTTTCATGTCCCGCGTCACTTCCTCGAGCATCTCAACGCGCTCTTCGACACTAAAAAGCGGCTGCTTTTCCGCATTCGTCAGCAACGCAACGATCAGATGGTCAAAAATCCGGCTGCTTCGCTGGATCAAATCAAAGTGACCGTTGGTAATCGGATCGAAGGACCCTGGATAAATCGCGAGAATGTCTGACATAATCCAAAGCGACGGGGGCACCAGCGCCGTCCGAGTGCTAATAAAGCATTCTAGCGGCTGTGTTCAAACGTTGTAAACCAGATTCTGTAACCGAGTTGAACTCACGATATGCCGGGGAAATTGTTTCCCGAATTGAGACTGCTCGCCGGTTGGAAGGTCAAAGCGAAGGGATGTTACCCAAGATTGGCGGAATAATCCAAACCAATTTTGCCTGTGTGCCCTTAAAGGTTAAGGCTGGAACAACCGTGCCCCTGAATTTACGTCTCCCAAACGTGCGACGGCGTAAATTCAGGGAAGCAAATAAAGGCAATGGCCGTAGGCATTCAGCGGCCGATATTAAAGTTCAGTGAGATGAAGTC
>JBJKQZ010000586.1:0-4097 GCA_046704865.1 Terriglobia bacterium | reverse complement strand
GCGAAACTGATATGCGAAGCAAAAGGGGAAAGGCCCCTGCATCTCTTCGATACCTTCGAGGGACTCCCGACCACGGGCGATCATGACTGGTCGTTCGAAGAAAGTCAGTACTCCGAATCGCAGGACGCGGTGCAGAGTTACCTTCAGGAAAGTTCGTATCCCAACGTATTTTTCTATAAGGGATTGTTTCCGGAAACGGCAAAACCGGTGGAAAACAAGAAGTTTTCCTTTGTGCACCTTGACGTCGACCTGCTTTCAAGCACGCTTGACGCCCTCACGTTTTTTTATCCACGAATGGAAAGAGGAGGAATCATTCTTTCGCACGATTTCTCAACGACCTTCGGCGTCCGAAAAGCTTTTTACGATTATTACGCGGATAAGCCGGAGCCGGTTTTTGAACTCGGAACGAGCCAGTGTTTTACTGTAAAAGCGTGATCCCAATCCTTGTAGTCACCCTCGAGTAACTCACACATCACGGTTTTTGCAACGTGTGCGAACTCATCCCCGGCACAAAGGCCCTTCTCCAGCCCCGTCGCCGCGGCATTCTAATCCACTCACCTTCGATGGACCGAGACATCACAAGTCAATGTTTCCGTGCCAAATCAAAAAGGGATTTTCAGGGAAGGCACACACGGAATAGTAGAAACCAGTCAGGGGAAAATTGGAAGCCTATTGGGATACGGGAAAAAGGGCGACTGGAAAAAATTCGCGGCGGCCTATCAATCTGCTAATTCTTTCCCAGCAAGCCATGTGCGGATTTATCCACGTCGCGAAGCGGCTGGGTGCAACCCGCCAGTATGATGACGGCCAACTCGCCGACCGTTATGATTACGGCAGCGAGACCCTTGAGGAATCTGCTCACGCTCAAAGTCAGCCTCCGGCAACGTACCAATCCTGTCACTCATGGCTGCCGATGTCAAACGCATGTCGCCAGCAACCGATGATGCCTCGTTTTGAATCCAGGTGAAGATTACAAAATACGGCGACGACGCCCGTTTGTAGCGCCGCCGTCCCGGCGGCACTTTTCCGGGCCGGCAAGATGCCGGCGCTACGAAAGGTGCCACTCTATTATGCAACCCTCATTGGCTTCACCCCGTTGCGGCCCCGCCCGCGTCAGCGTAAAGTGTCCTCATGGGAAGTCTCCTGCTGGTTGCACTCGCGCAGTACTCGTTCGGCCGCGACCCTGCCGTTATTGTGGGGGAGGCAAAAGATGCGGGGGCGGAAATTGTGGTGTTTCCAGAGATGTATTCCAACGGCTGCGCCACCCCGGAAGCCAATGATCCGCTGGCCAGGGAGCGCTGGCAAAACGGAGCGCACAACCCCGAGGGCAATTATATGAAGCAGTTCAGAGAAGCGGCGAAAGTCCATCGGATGCACGTGGTCGCCACTTTTCTGGAAGCCGCTGACCCGAAGCCTTTCAATTCCGCGCTGCTGATCGATCCGGGCGGCCACACGGTTCTGCACCATCGCAAGGTTTATATCTGCGACTTTGATCCGGAGAGTCCCGACGCTGCGTGCGGCCAGGGCACGGGATTCATCGCGGGCGAAATCGAGACTTCCGCCGGCACCGTGAAGCTGGGTCTGATGATCTGCATGGACCGGGAATATCCGGAAGCTGCAAGGTCGCTCTCAAGCCAGGGCGCTGAGATTGCACTTGTTCCAAACTGCTGCACGCTGGCGACGGATGATGTCAGCGGCGACGTTCGGATAGCCCAGGCGCGTGGCCGGGCCTTTGAGACGGTTATGAGTATCGCGGTTGCGAATTATCCCGCGCCGGATTGTGACGGCCATTCGTTTGCAACAGACCCCACCGGGGCTGTCATCGCCATGGCCGGCGACTCTCCCGATCTCGTACTTGCTCCCTTCGATCTGTCATTGATCCGTAAGTCCCGCGAAGAAGACCATTTCCGATGGCGCCTTTAGCCATTGCCGGCCTGCCGCTGAACTCCACAAAATCGACAAGGTCAGACTGAGCATTTACCCAATCGGTTTCCCCTTGACCCTCCACGCGCTATGTGCCATAAAGAGTCGTCACAGAGGCCCGCGCAGCCACAGAAAGACCGTACCGAGCCACGGGTAGTCGCAAACTCAGGGGAGGGCCTGACAATATGGACAGGGATGCTTCATCCTGTTCGCAGCATGTTACGTGTTTCTCGCGTCAGCCTTAATTAAAACCTTTTCTGATTGTGTTTTTATCAGCCGTGGCGCTCTTTCCGCTGCGCGTGGCGCTTGCGTCTGCTTCTTCCCCGGGGCCTTCATCCCAGGCGGCCAACGTTCCCTCGCTCGTCAAGCAACCGGTGAATGACGCTCAGCGCGTGATACTGAAAGGCAACGTGCATCCGCTGGCTCGCCCGGAATATGACCGGGGCCTCGCGCCGGACTCGCTGCCCATGGACCGGATGCTGCTGGTGCTCAAGCGCAGCCCGCAGCAGGAATCCGCGCTCTCAAGCCTGCTGGTGGGGCAGCAGGAAAAGTCGTCGCCCGACTATCATCAATGGCTGACGCCGCAGCAATTCGGCCAGCAGTTCGGCCCTTCGGACTCTGACATCCAGGTAATCACGGATTGGCTCACCTCGCAGGGTTTCCAGGTGAACAGCATAACCAACGGGCGGACCGTGATTGAATTTTCCGGCTCGGCGGGGCTGGTGCGGCAGGCGCTGCACTCTGAAATTCACAAGTACGTTATCCAGGGCAAGTCCTACTGGGCCAATGCCGCGAACCCGCAGATTCCTGCCGCACTGGCGCCGGTGGTGGCGGGAATTGCCTCTCTCAATAATTTCCCGCGCCAGCCCATGGACCGTTTGGTAGGCGTGTTTTCGCGTTCCAGGAAGACCAACCAGATCCAGCCGCTCTATACGGTCAATTGCCCGCCGGGCTACACCTGTTCGGCACCGGCTTTTTATGCGCTGGGCCCAACGGATTTCGGGACCATTTACAACGTGCTGCCGCTCTGGAACGCCGGGACTGACGGCACGGGCCAGACCATCGCCATCGTTTCCCCTTCCAACATCAATCCCCAGGATGTGGCCAACTTCCGCAGCATGTTCGGGCTGCCGGCCAATCCCGTCAACATCATCCTCAACGGCCCCGATCCGGGCCTGGTTTCGGGCCCGGAAACCGAAGCTGATGCAGACGCGGAATGGGCGGGCGCCGTGGCCAGGAACGCCACGATTGATCTGGTGGTTTCTGAAGACACGGAGGCGACAGCAGGAGTCGATCTCTCGGCGCTCTATATTGTTGACAACAACCTTGCACCCGTCCTGAGCGAAAGTTACGGCGCCTGCGAGGCAGGCCTGGGCACCGCCGGTAACGCCTTTGAGAACGCCATGTGGGAGCAGGCTGCCGCGGAGGGAATCACCGTTCTCGTCGCCGCGGGTGACACGGGGTCCGCCGGGTGTGACAATCCATACGCTACTGGCGCCGCGCAGCACGGCCTGGCCGTCAGCGGAACGGCCTCCACGCCCTTTAACGTTGCGGTCGGCGGCACGGACTTTGACAAGCCATCGTCCTACTTCAACTCAGCAAGTGACACCACCACGCAGAACTCCGCCAAGTCTTATGTCCCTGAAATCACCTGGAACGATTCCTGCGCCAGCGCCGGATCGCTGACCGGCTGCCAATCGCTCGACGGCAGTTTTGGTCAGGACCTTGTTGCCGCAGGTGGTGGGGCGAGCAATTGCGCAGTCCAGGACGCCTCAGGAAACTGCACGAATGGATACGCCAAGCCCGCCTGGCAGACAGGGACCGGCGTACCTGCTGACGGTCTGAGGGACATTCCTGATGTTTCCCTGTTTGCAGGCGACGGCCTCAACAATGCTTTTTATATCGTGTGCTCGTCTGACGGCTCCGGACTTACCGGCTTGACCGGCAATTGCAGCAACGGCATCACTACCTTCGACTTCCTGGGCGTGGGTGGAACGTCGCTCGCCACGCCGTCTTTTGCGGGAATCATGGCGCTGGTCAACCAGAAGACCGGCCAGCGCCAGGGCAACGCCAACTTCGTTCTCTATCCGCTAGCTGCCGCCGCGGCAGCCAAGAGCGATGATTGCACTTCGGATACCACCGCCGTCAGCAACGGCAACTGCATTTTCTATGAC
>JBJKQZ010000585.1:0-5527 GCA_046704865.1 Terriglobia bacterium | reverse complement strand
GGCAAAGTCCGTTGGGTGCTCGCCGTCCCCGTGAAATCAGAAATCCAGAGCGTCACGGACCTGGAAGGCAAAGTGGTCGCCACGGAACTGGTGAACGTAACTAAACGATTTTTGGCCAGAAATGGTGTCACCGCCAAGGTGGAATTTTCCTGGGGAGCCACGGAGGTAAAACCTCCAGTACTTGCCGACGCAATTGTTGAAGTCACGGAAACCGGTTCATCGCTGCGTGCCAACGGCCTGCGCATTGTTGAAACCGTACTCGAATCAAACACCAAATTCATCGTTAACAAGAAAGCCTGGAACGATCCCTGGAAGCGGCAAAAAATCGAGACACTGGTGATGCTGCTGAAAGGTGCGATTGACGCGGCGGGCAAAGTGGGTCTGATGCTGAATGTAAAGCGGGAGGATTTGAAAGCCGTGCTGGCCGTGCTGGCGGCGCTGAAGCGGCCCACAATCTCAGACCTGAGTGATTCCGACTGGGTGGCCGTCAACACGGTGATTGAAGAAAAGACCTCGCGCGAAATCATTCCAAGACTGAAAGCAGCAAATGCTCAGGGCATTGTGGAATATCCGTTGAACAAGATTGTCCTGTAGTTTTGCTTGTCCGGAATTGAAGGCCGTGCCAAGAGGTATAGGTATGGAAAACCGAAAAGTCTGCGTTTATTGTGGCTCGAGCCGCCAGTGTGATTCTGTTTACCTGGAGGCGGCTGAACAGGTGGGCCGGGTGCTGGCCCGGAACGACTATACCGTCGTCTATGGCGGAGGCGCGGCTGGCTCTATGAAGCACCTGGCTGATGGTGTAATGGCCGAAGGCGGCCGGGTCGTGGGCATAATCCCGGAATTCATGGTGGAGTTGGAATGGGTGAATCCACGCCTGCCTGAAACAATTGTTGTGAACGATATGCACGAGCGTAAGCGGCGAATGATAGAAGGGGTGGACGCCGTGATCGCTCTTCCCGGCGGATGCGGCACGCTGGAAGAACTGATGGAAGCAATAACCTGGAAACGACTGGGCCTTTATCTGGGGGCCATCATCATCCTGAATACACAGTCTTTCTACCAGCCGCTGATCCGTCTGCTCGACCGATGCATCGGAGAGCGCTTTATGGATTCCAGGCACGCCCAGATGTGGACCTTTGTCAATGACCCGGAGGATGTCCCGCGGGCGATTTCCGCGGCTGCTCCCTGGGGCGAAGATTGCCGCAGCTTTGCAACTTTGAGATGAATTAAACAATCGATACGGGGAAGGCCGCATCCGGCAGATCAACCGGCTGAGATACAGTGATGATCCCTATTTTTCGCAGTACTGATACAAAAAACGTCAAACGGATTCTCCGCTCAGGCGAGACCCAGCTTAAAAAGGCCGAGTCCGCCGCCCGGCGCATCCTGAACGACGTCCGCCGCGATGGCGACCGCGCTCTAAAACGTTGGACTTTGCAACTGGACAGAATCAGTCTGGCCCGGGAAGGATTCACCGTTAAGCGGCGCGAAATCGTGAAAGCCTACCGCCAGGTTCCCGAGGGGTTCGCAGATGCCGTGCAAACCTCCGCACGCAATATTCGCAAGGCTGCGCGCGAACAACTGCCACGCGCCTGGCAGATCAGCAATGGTTCCGGAATTGAAGTCAGCCAGATAATCCGGCCGCTTGACCGCGTGGCCTGCTACGTACCGGGCGGCCGATTCCCGCTTCCCTCGACGGTGCTGATGAGCGTGATTCCCGCCCAGGTTGCGGGGGTACAGGAGATTTTCATCACTTCTCCCCGCCCTGCTCCAGCAGTCCTGGTTACGGCCGACATTCTGGGAATCAAGAAGATTTTCCGCCTCGGCGGTGCGCAGGCCATCGGCGCCTTTGCGTATGGCACGGAAAGCGTCCCGCGTGTTGACAAAATCGTGGGGCCCGGCAACCGCTACGTTGCCGCAGCCAAGCGGCTGGTGGCGGGCGATTGCGGAATCGACTTTGTCGCTGGTCCCTCGGAACTGATGGTGGTTGCGACTGAGGGCAATGCCGAATGGATTGCTTCCGACCTGGTGGCGCAGGCTGAACACGATCCTGACGCAGTGGCTATATTCCTGACGCCCTCGCGCAAGCTGGCGCTTGAGGTTCAGTCTGCTGCGGAAAGAATCCTTGAGCGGCTCTTTGCAAAGGAGACGGACGTTGCGGCAAACGCGCTGCGCGGGCATGGAGCCGTGGTGGTGACGAAGAATCTGGAAGAGGCCATCGAACTGGTGAATTCCTTTGCTCCCGAGCACCTGACCTTGCTCGGCGCAGCAAGCCGGATGGTTGATCGTGTACGCTCCGCCGGCTCTATTTTTCTGGGTGAAACCAGCCCCGTTGCCGCCGGCGATTATGCTTCCGGCACCAACCACATTCTGCCCACGGCTGGAGCTGCTCGGCTGCGCGGTGGATTGAGTGCGGCCGATTTCGTCAAGACAATTTCCGTGCAGGAACTGACTCCGCAAGGACTTGCGCGGATCCGGAAGACCATCACTACGCTAGCCCGCACCGAGGGCCTGAAAGCGCACGCATATTCCATTGAAACGAGGTTTAAGGTCCATGGTTCGACCCCGAAAGGCCGTTGAGCACCTGAAGGCTTACCGCCCTCCGCGCGAGGGACGCGGCGGGAAACTGCGGCTGGACTTCAATGAAAATACGGTGGGCTGCGCTCCACAGGTGATTCGCGCTCTGCGCAACAAGCTGAACGGCGACTGGCTCTCACGCTATCCGGAATATGAAGAATCGCGCACGACGCTTGCACGCTACTTCAACGTTTCCCCCGACGAACTCCTGCTGGCCAACGGCACCGATGACGCCATCAAGATGGTCTGCGACACCTTTGTCGGAAATGGCGATGGGCTGATCGTTCCGGCCCCCACATTTCCGGTCTACGAATTCTTCCACACCGTTGCCGGCGGCCGCACCACGCGGGTCCGTTATGATGAGAAGTTCCGTTTGACGGCACGCATGCTGCTATCGGCCGTCAACAAGCGCACGCGATGGATGGCTATTGCAAACCCCAATAACCCGACAGGGACCGTGGTTTCACAGCGCGACTTGCGCATCATTCTTCGCGAAGCTCCCGAAGTGCTGGTTCTCGTAGACGAGGCCTACGTTGATTTTTCCGGTGAAACCGTTCTGCCGTGGATCAGGAAATATCCCAACCTTGTCGTGACGCGAACATTTTCCAAGGCTTTTGGGCTGGCTGCGTTGCGACTGGGGTGCATCCTGACCAATGTGGAAATCGCCGATCCTATGCGCCGTGCGCAAAACCCGTTTGCCGTGAATTCGCTGGCGCTGGCCTGCGCGCTAGAAGCCGTCAAACATGACAAATTCGTCGCTCGCTACGCACGCGAAGTTTGCGGCAATCGTGATAAACTCTGCCGATTTCTCGACAAGATCGGCATCTCATACGTGCCCAGTTCTTCGAATTTCGTGCTGGCGCGCGTGGGGGCAAGAGCTTCAGAAATCGCACTCAAGCTGCGCGCACAGGACATTCTGATTCGTGACTGGAGTTACGATCCGCGACTGCAAGGGTACCTTCGATTCACCGTCGGCTCTGCACAACAGACACGCCAACTGATGCAGGGGCTTACCGAGTTTCTGCCCATGATGGAAACTCAAATATCCAATGGAACTCGTCCGGCGGGAAAATCAAATTCGGTGAAAAGGCGGTCTTCATGAAGCCGCGCACGGCGACACTCCACCGCAAGACGACCGAAACAGATATTCGCATCCGGCTCAACCTGGACGGCCAGGGTAAGTATTCGGTTTCCACCGGGATCCGTTTTCTTGACCACATGCTGGAGCTCTTTGCGCGTCACGGCGGTTTCGATCTTGATCTCCAGGCTCGCGGCGACCTTGATGTGGACCAGCACCATACGGTGGAAGACGTAGGTATTGCAATCGGAGAGGCCCTGCTCAAAGCCCTTGGCACCAAGAAGGGTATCAATCGAGCTGGCTATTTCGTGATGCCCATGGACGAAACTCTGGGCCTTGCATCGGTTGACCTGAGTGGCCGCCCTTACCTGGTGCTGAATGCACCCGTCCGCGCGAGGCGTGTGGGTGATTTCCAGTCCGAACTGCTGGAGGATTTTTTCCAGGGCTTTGCAACCAGCGCCAAGGCCAACGTGCACCTCAAGATTTTGTATGGCCGTTCCAGCCACCACGCGATTGAAGCTCTTTTCAAGGCTCTGGCACGCGCCCTGCGGTACGCATGCTCGCGCGACGTCCGGCTGAAGGATCAGCTTCCCTCAACCAAAGGACTGCTATGATCGGTGTAATCAACTATGGCGCCGGGAATGTCGGTTCCGTGCTCCGAGCTGTCCAGTATCTCGGTTTTCCGGCAGAAGCCGTGGATGATGCGGGTTCGGTACGGGCCGCTGAGCGCCTTATTCTGCCCGGCCAGGGGCATTTTGGCGCCATGATGGATGCTCTGGAATCGAAAGAGATGATCGCCCCTCTGCGCGAGCAGATGGCGAGCGGCAAACCTTTCCTGGGAATCTGTCTGGGTCTTCAGGCCCTTTATGAATCGAGTGAAGAGGCTACGGATCAGGCAGGCTTCGGGCTGCTGAAGGGTCATGTGAAGAGATTTGAGGGAGTCTTCAAGATTCCACACCTCGGCTGGAGCCAGTTGGAAATTCGCAGCCAGGATGGGTTGTTCGAAGGGGTTCCCAACGGCAGTTTCGCCTACTTCTGCCACTCGTATTACGGACCGGTAACAGAACAAAGTACAGCGGTCACCGAATACGGACAGACTTTTGCAGCTGCCGTTCGAGTGGGCTCCGTCTATGCCGTGCAATTTCACCCGGAAAAGTCCGGCGACATAGGCTTGAAGGTTCTGGAGAACTTTCTGAAGTTGTAAAGCAGGAGAACCAGGGGCGGATTGCCCCGTACCACCCGGAATGCGGCACGGGTTGAACGAAATCCATGTTTGCTAAACGAATAATTCCTTGCCTCGATTGCAAAGACGGCCGTGTCGTCAAGGGGGTGCAATTTGTCAACCTTCGTGACGCCGGCGATCCCGGCGAACTTGCCGCCATGTACAATTCCGAGGGTGCCGACGAACTGGTAATGCTCGACATTTCCGCGTCACGCGAAGGACGTGCGACCCTGATGGACACGGTCAACCGGGTTGCTCGGCGGCTTTTTATTCCGCTCACGGTAGGTGGGGGCGTGCGAACCACAGAGGACGCACGAAGGCTGCTCTCAGTCGGCGCCGACAAGGTGGCCATCAACACCGCCGCTGTCGAAAATCCGGAAATTGTGCAGCAACTTGCGGCGCAGTTTGGCCGACAGGCAATTGTGGTAGCCATTGACGCTCGCCGGCAACCGACCCGCCAGCAGGAGGCCACCCGTTGGAACGTGGTGACCTACGGCGGCACGAAGGATACCGGCATCGACGCGCTTGAGTGGGCGCGCCGAGTAGACCAACTCGGAGCGGGAGAGATCCTGCTGACTTCCATGGACGCCGACGGAACGCAGGCCGGTTTTGATTGCGAGTTGACGGCCACCATCGCCCGCGCCGTACCC
>JBJKQZ010000584.1:0-5045 GCA_046704865.1 Terriglobia bacterium | reverse complement strand
TTATCGCGGCTATGAAATCACCATCACGATCCCGGAATACACCTCGATCTGCCCTCGCACACACCTGCCGGACTTTGGCACGATCACCATCCATTATCTCCCTGACAAGCTTTGCCTGGAACTCAAGTCGCTTAAATACTACCTCCTTTCCTACCGAAATCTGGGAATCTTTTACGAGAACGCTGTAAACCGCATTCTTGATGATGTGGCACGGGCTTGTCGCCCAAGATGGGCTGTGGTCCGTGGGGAGTTTACGACACGTGGGGGAATGCACACAACGGTAGAGGCACGCTACCCGCGCAAATCGCGTTGAACTGTTTTCGGGTTCAGCCTGTCGAACGTGCTATTTCAGAATCAGAGCAAACTTGTCTTTGTTGACCTCTACCCAGGACTCGAAGCGCTTTAAGTCTGGGTAGAGCGACAGGGATTGTTCGAGGTCTGCCCGGCGATTTGGAATGAAGAGGCGGTTGTACTCGAATATGTTGGCCAGGTCTTCCGCTCCTGGAAAGCCCAGCTTGGCAAAAACTTCCCGCGGGATATAGCGGTAAATGATTTTCTTGCCGAGCACTCGGGACATAATTTCGGCATACTGGCTGCAGGGCAGGTCGTCGCCGACAATACCAACGGTCTTGTCGAGGAATTCGCCCGGTCGGTGAAATATCATAGCGATCACGGCGCCGATATCGTCCACGGCTACGGCGGCCAGCGAAGTCTCTCCCTGCGGAAAGCCGAACATGAAGGACCCGTCTTCCTGAAGTTTAGGCGAGAAAAAATTGAGGAAGTTCTCGTAATAGAAAGCCACGTGCGCGTAGGTGGCAGGCAGTTTCAGGCTGCGCGCGTAATCCTCCATCCTGGCTTTAAGGTCAAAAGGCGGCACTTCAAGTTTCCACTCGGAAAGTTTGTGAGCGTAGGGCAGAGTGCTGAAAACGAAATGCCGGATCCCGGATTCCTTTACCGCGTCAATGAGGTTCTTGCCGTGGAAGGACTCCTTCTCAAAGTGATCCCAGAAATTAGTTACCCCAAACACGCCGTAGCAGTCTTTCATTGCTGAGGCAAGGCTTTCAGGTTTGTCCAGATCGCCGCGAACAATTTCCGCGCCATCTGTTTGCAGAGCCCGTGCTTTTTCAGACTCGGGATTTCGCGTCAAGCAACGGACCTTGAACTTTCCGGCTTTGAGCAGATGCCGAACAACGCCGCCTCCCTCGGCGCCCGTTGCCCCTGTCACCAGAATTGTTTCTTTTTCAGTCATCACTCTCGCCCTCGGTTTCGCTTGATTTTTAGCCGCGCAATTTCCTGTGCGAGCCGGAAATTTGCCGGCGTCTGGCATGTGCTGCGTTTGCTGTCAGGACCGGCCACCTTGCTGCGCAGTGGCCGGGAATCGCCAACGGCGCACCCGGCCGACATCGACGTGAACAAAATCCGAGATGGGATAAATCCCTACACCGCCGTCGTGCAGGTCCAGGGCTGCTCTTTGTACCGCTGTCAATCGGCAACCCGGAATGCGAATATCAATCGCCTTGGCTTGCATATGCATGCTGTGCTTTGCAACGCCCCCTGAATGTTTCCGCAAGTATTCGTTGGTGGCCGGTGAGCGATAACCACAAATAATGTGGAACGGTTGGCGCGTTTCCAGTCTGCGATCAAGCGTGTAAAGAAGGTCGAGAAGCCGCAGGTCGATGGGTTTCACCTGGTTGCGGCGATAATCGCGCAGAATCCAGTTGATTTGTTTCAGGGCTTCCGGCACAAAGCGTCCCTCGGCCCAGTAAACGGTTTTCAGCCGCTCACCGGTGTGCAGGTTATAAAAGGCCAAATGCTTTTCAGCCGGGTGGAGCGCGCGCTTTTTTCCAAACAGCATGCGCGGCGTTGCAGCGGCCACTGTCGCCACCGGCGCCATCCTGATGAAATCTCGGCGAGTAAAGCCCTTGCAAAGGCCTGATGGGCGCCCGTGCTGAGAATCTCGCATGAATACCCTCAAGCAGATCCGGCTGCGGGCAGGGTTACAATTTCAGCCAGCCCGCTCCTTTCCCGGATTACTTTAAGAACTATCTGCCAGTCTATCACGGAGTCCGCGCCGGCTGCCTTCGCCAGCTGTCTGACAGCTGAGAACGGATCGCCCGACTCGCGGTAGACATCCGGGTGGACTTCCAGATAGTAATTGCCATCGTTCAAACGGGCCAGCAGGACAGGTTCGTAAATGATCCTGACGGGTGTTCCGATTGGGACTTGCTGATAAAGATTGGCGATGTGTTCGGGCGACAAGCGAATGCAGCCGTGTGTCTGGAATTTATAGATGCTGGCCGGGGCATTGGTGCCGTGAATGCCATCGGTTTCCGAGATCCGAATCCAGTGGCGGCCCAGAGGATTATCCGGCCCGGGTGGAACTTTTTTTTTGACAGGCAGACCTTTCCTCAACATTTCCTGCTGGATGGACAGTGGGACAATCCAGGTCTTGTCCGTTTCTTTTTCGAGCACTTCGAAATCGCCCTCGCGTGTGGGCCAGGTTCTACGTCCCAGCCCTGCAGGAAAAGCCGACTGGAGCATGCCATCTTTAAAGTGAAACAGCATTCGCTGGGGGATATTGATGATGATGCCGTCATCGAGCGTGGTGGGAACCAGGTGATGGTTTTCGATAAGCAGGTCCTGGCCAACTCTCAGCCGCGCGTTGGGTTCAAGGCCATTCAATTCCGCCAGCGCGGGAACATCCATTCCGAAACGTGCTCCCACCCTGGCAAGAGAGTCGCTCACCTGCGAGGCATAGGTGTACTTCCCGCCCACAACCAGGTTGGAATGGGAAATCGGCAGGCCCGCGGGATGCGCGCCTGAAAGGACCGCCAGAAGAAGCCCACCCCACAGTGTTGAAATGCTGGCGAACATCATTTTCGTCCCAGCCTCCGCACACAATAATGGTGACTGCGGGTTTCGGAGTAACAAACCTCCCCATTAAACTTAGATGCTGAACCGGCGGTGGACGCTACTTACAACGTGGCGAGCCATACCGCCAGCCCGAGAAAGGCTATGGGTCCCGGAGTGTTTTGGCGGGGCTAAAAAACGACCAATACCTCACGATAAAGGTATTTGGCGCCATCAACGCCGTCCCAGAGGCCGTCTTGGTATTCCAGCGCATAAATGCCCTGGTAATTGGCCTCTCTCTTAATGCGGCGAGGTTTATGGGGACGGTTGTTGGGTGTTACATTCCGCGCACGATGAATGCCGTCAAGTCATCATACTGGCGGCGCTGGCCGGTAAAGTTGCGGACGCTCGCAAGCAAACGCTGCTAGGTCTGTTCGGCCGATTCCCTGGGGGCGGCCATCATCAGATCAATCACCCGCTGCTCGCCAAACTCTTCTTCGCGTTCGTTCACTGCTTCAACCAACCCATCGGAATAGATCAGCAGCAGGTCGCCGGGTGCGAGAGTAAGTTCCGTTGCACCATAGGGTGCGTTGGCATTAATGCCCAGCGGCAGATCACCGGCATTCAAGCGTTCGAACTGTCCCGACGCGCGAACGAGGAAAGGTTCATTGTGTCCCGCACGCACGTAGTTAAGCATTCGCGCCGCAGGATCGTATTCGGCAAAGAACGCCGTGGTAAAGCGGCGGCCCTCCAGACTGTGAGCGCAGCAGTAGCGGTTCATGCGCGTAACAATGTCGGTCAGAGAAGCGGCTGCTGACGCCACGGAGCGCAGGCTGGCATGAAAGGTAGCCATCAGCAAAGCCGCCGGCACGCTTTTCCCGGCCACGTCTGCCACAACCAGGAAGACGGGATTATCATTCGCCAGCGGCCGATCCGGATCCAGCGGAAAAGCGTCATAGTAATCTCCACCCACCGTGTTGGCAGGCTTGGAACTGAAGGCCAGATCGAGTCCCGGCACGCTGGGCGGAGTATCCGGCACCAGCCATCGCTGGATTTCGCGTGCAATTTCCAGGTCGCGCTTCATGATCACGCGGTCCGCCAGTTCCAGCGCCAGCAAAAAGATCAGCATCGCCATCGGGATTAGCGGAGAAATCTGACGAGTACTTCCCTCTGTGCCGTTCACTGTTGACGTGGTGCTTGTGAGAGAGAAAATGCCCAGCACCAGCGCAATCAGCAGAAAAACGCGCCGCGCGGGAGAGAGCTTCAGCAGCATCGCCCAGAACAATGCGCTGCTTGTCTTGCGGATCCGCCGGAAACGCGATTCACCTTTCATCGCGTCCCAGTCAACTTCCCGGCCGTAGAGGCCGTAGCTCTCTTTCGCCTCAGAGAAAAACTGCGACCACAGGACCCGGATCTCCAGTCCTTCACTCACTCTCTGCCAGAAGTCTCTGAAACGGTGACCCATTTGAGTGAATTGCTGCCGGAAGCTTGCTTCCCCGGCTCCTCCTGCGTGCGTTGGGTGATTACCTTTTAAATCAATTATACGCCGGTTGGGCCGCCGAGGTTCATGCCGTTACCCGCATTTGAAGGCGCGGTTAACGACGTTCCGATGCATGTGCCAATCGGGGGGCGGCATGAATGCTTCGCCAAATCGACATTACTGCGAGTGGGCCGGCGAAAAGCGATATACTCTGCACTTCCCCTGAAGTCCAAGGAGACGTGATGGATTCAAATTCATACCGGCAATTGCTTTCCAGGAAGTGGATACAATTTGCGGCAACCCTGCTCGTGATTATATTTGCGGCGGGTGCGTTGGGCGCGCAGGACCCTGTGCCACCGGTCGCTCCACCCAGGCCCAAACTGCTTCCGCCGCCCGCCGGAGCAATCACTCTGGCGCAGGTGAAGCAGGTGGACCTGCGTGCGACTATCAAAGGATTGGTATCCTGCGGCACACGGCATTCACTCTCTTCATGGACTGATCCTCACCACGGCATCGGGTGCGGCCGCGACCACATTGTGGCGGAGTTCAGGAAAATCGCCGCGGATTCCGGCGGACGGCTGCGCGTTGTCGTGGACCGTTTCGAGGTGAAAGGGCCGGGTACCGGCAACAAGCTGGTGCCGCTGGAAAATGTGTACGCCATCCTTCCCGGTGATGACCCGGCGCTCGCAAAGACCGTTTTTGTCGTCTCGGGTCA
>JBJKQZ010000583.1:0-2854 GCA_046704865.1 Terriglobia bacterium | reverse complement strand
ACATTCACCCGAGCCTCGCGCGCCATCGCCTTGAAAACATCCTCAGCCACGTGCGGCTCAAAGTCCCACGCGACGGGCTGGTTGTAATGGCTTCCCACGCGCTTGAAAAATTCCAGTGAGGTGCCGCCGATGGTTTCTTTCCTTCCCGTATCGGAATGGCCCAGGCCACTGGAAACCATTCCCCCGAGGTGTGTGCCGGATTCCACAAGCGCCACTCGGGCTCCTTGCCTCGCCGCCGCAACCGCAGCCACCACACCTGAAGCTGTCGCTCCGTAGACCACCACATCGTAGGATCCCCCGGCGGCAAACGATCGCGAACCTGCCAATAACGCCCCGCCCAGTCCAGCCAATGAACTCTTCAGGAAAATTCGTCTCTTCATCACTACACTCCGTTCATCCTGCAAACAACAGGTCATAGAGTATTGCGCATACCCAAACAAAATAGATGCTTGCGCAGCAGGAAGATAGAATGCCGGTGCAAGCATCGCCGCTTTAAATGCCCAGAATGCCGGTGAGGCAGGAGAGGTGGGTAGTATACAGGAGTGGGGCTATCAGTCGCCAGCATTCAGGCGGCGCCGACGCGGGGAGAGTGACGTTTCAGCAAGTGCCGTCCAGCGATCACGGCCAGGCTGGCCACGCCCAGCACAATCACTGCCAGCCAGAAATAGAAGGTGAAGGTGTGAACCGAGATATAGGGCCCCAAAACGACTGGTCCGTGGGGCCTTGATTTGAAACTGAGGAACTGGGTCCCAATCGGCGAGCGGGTGAGTTCAAGAAACTCACTCAGGGTTTTGAGCTGACTGGTGTCCCCGGTCTGGAGGAACCGCGTGTAAATTGCCGCGTAGGATCGATAGGTGACATAAAGCGTGACGCTTGACACCAGCAGGCCGACGGAGCCGAGAAAGCCCAGCCCTGTCGGAATTGGCCCGATTTGCAGTTTGCGGGGATTGAGAGTCCCTCGCTGAGCAAGGGTCACAATGAGAGCCATCAGCAACAAACAGAACGATGCCAGCATCCCGGCATCTGATATTTCCACGACCAGAGCGTTCCAGGGAGTGACACCAAAGATGCTATTCCGGCTTTCAATTTCGCTGCGCATTCGGAGGCGATACTGTTCCACCTTTGTTGCTAGGTTGGAGAAATAGACTGATTGAGCTCCAATCCCAATCTTTTTGTAAGCATCAGCGAGCCGTCGGTAAAGGTCCGGCACATTCGGGCCTACCAACCATGTAAAGGTGGAATGAGTGTACGGATCGAACAGATAGACAAAGTGAGCAACCTCGAGATACTTCTCGATTGCGCCTTTCAAGTCGCCGCGAGCTTCAAGGGCACCGCCTGAGGCGATGGTCATTTTCGCATATCGTTGCGAGTCCCAAGCCGTATAAGTCGGCAAATTATATTCATCCACTCCTCCGATGACAAAGTAAGGGTCGTTGAAGTTGTAGCGGAGGGCGACCGTGCGATCTAAAGCTCGCAGCCGATCCGTATAGTCATCAATCCGGTTTGAATTGAAAGCCGCTGCCATGGCATCCGTCCACGCGGCACTGGGATTTGGCTGAAGAAAGAAGCTCCCGTCGGAAATGTGCTCCAGGCTCGAGCGCTGTGCCAGAATCAGATAAGGCAAAGCGTTTCCTGGGTCCCACTGTTCCAGCTTCTGTGCCCATTCCACTACACCGGATTCGTTCGCATGTCGAGCGCCAACGACGCCCAGAATCCAGATGAGCTTCGGGTCAAGGCGCACGGCTTCATTGGCCAGGCGCACGCTTTCCACGCCGTCGCGGAGCCGTACCGCAACAAAAGCCATTCCCTCCGCATCACGGTTTTTCTCTGCTCGGCGCGCAAAAGCCTCCAACTCCGGCTGGCGGTTCAACTGGCGCTGGTCCACGTGGAAAACATCATGCCATTGCGCGAGTGATACTCGAAATGCCTGCTGGAATACCGGCATGAGGAAGAACAACAGCGCAGCCGCGAGGCATGTGCAGACCGTGATCAGGCTGGCTTTATGCATCCTGGCCTCCCGGGTAAGTGGATTGCCGGCGTGCAACGCCTGGCGCGTCCTCCATGGCATCACAATTGCGATCAGTGTCTGTTTCAGCAGCACACTCGCTCCTCCAAGCGCCCACGCCACGGCCGCCCAATTTCCTTCGACATGGTAAAGCTCGCCAAGAGCGGCGTTGCCCCACTCGCGTGCATCCTTTGGGGCAAGACGAATGGAGGCCCGCAGAATGAGTGCCGACAGCCGGAGGAAACCTGTTTCTCCCGTCATGCGGGACCTCCCGCGGTGGCTGGCCTCCTCGCAGGAAGCGGCCTTCGCGCCCGAACCCGTTCGGAGCAAGCCAGGTCCAGCCCTTCAGGCGTCAGGCGATACATGTGGCGTGGGGGAACGCCATTTTCAGTCTGCACCCAGCGCGTCTCAAGCAGGCGATGCCTTTCCAGGCGCATAAGAAGAGGATAAAGCGTTCCCGCTTTCAGCCCGGTCTCGCGGCTCAGCTCATACCCATAACGCCAGGCAGTGGGCCGGTGTGAGAAATGGTCCAGCACTTGAATTGTTTGCGGTGAAAGGCGAATGGACTTCATAGGCCATAACTCTATATATATAGATTTCTGTTGTCAAGGGATTCTTTTTACGCCATGAACTTTCCAATTTGAGGGAAGATTGCAAGGATCTGTGCGGTACCGATTTGCCCTAACTGCTCTCCGCTTTCATCGCCTGTATCAGCGCGCGCATGTAACCCAGCGCATAGGCCATGCCGGCATGCCATGGGGCGCCGCACGTCATCTGCGGCGTGTGGTCAGGAATCATGACGCCGTCGTAGCCGTTCTTCAAATAGATCCGCATGGCGCGGACGAAATC
>JBJKQZ010000582.1:0-3898 GCA_046704865.1 Terriglobia bacterium | reverse complement strand
ATTCTCACGTAAAAAACATCGTACTTGAGCTGCACTTTGAAATATGCCTCGGTAGGGGGCCCGGAGAAGCGAACCGGGAAGACCTTGAATGCAGTTTTGAGAGGTCCGTCGATGGGCGAAAGCGAACCTTCAAGTGCCAGTCGGACCGCCTGGCCCAATTCCTGGCCGTGCCGCCGGGCGAACTCCACTCCAGTTTGCTCCTTGTCCCAGCGCGGGTATGGATTTGCATCCGCCCCGCAACCCTGCACAAACATGGCTATACTGCTACGATAACGTTTCTCCAGCCACTGCTGGGCAAACCCCGCGTAGTCACCGCTGAATTTGTAAAATGTGGGCCCGATGGTCGTATTGTGGCAGGCATATCCGAAAACGATTCCCAATATCTTGCCGCGTTGATTCCGGACGACCAGCACGGGGACGTCATGGTCCACAGGCCCGTCTTTGTTGAAACCTCCCACGTATCCTGCTGCGGTTTTCACCCGGCGGTTCATCGCGAAGCCCGCTTGCCCATGGCCAAAGTTCAGGGTTGCTGGTTGAAGCCTGCCTAGGGCGACCCCCACAACCTTGACAATTTGATTTTCCAGGATGTCGGTGTATGCAGCTACCGCTGCCCATTGTCTGGCATTCATGCCTTGCTTGCCTTCATAGGCAACTTGCAACATTTTCCCGATGACAGGACCGCTATGCGTGTGCGAAGAGTTCAGAAGCAATTGATCGCGGCCCAATCCATACTTCTGTTGAACTCGGTGGGCTATCTCCTGACTGACGCTTCGAGGAATCCCCAGCAGATCGGTTGTCACAAGCACCGCTCGATGGCCAGTTCCATCCTCAACAGCAAGGGCTTTTGCATAAAGGTCAAGCAGTGCCCCCTCAGAGGAATGGGTTCTTGCAGCGTAACCCGCCATCCAGAGCGAACCGTGCGGCGTAATTCTTATTTTCGCAATCCCTGCCTTCCAGGACCCCTGAGCAGGCGTAACTATTCCCGCCAGCAACATGCAATACAAAATGGGCATTGCGATGACGGAGCGCCTGCGTTCGTACAAAGCTTTCTCCTCGTCCTAAGGGAAGTAAGGGATTGATGACGTCTGCCACATCTTCGCACGAACCCGGCGAAAAGGACATTGGAAACCGGCTAGTTGTCCGCAAGCATAGTTATTCCGAAGGCCAGAGTGGGGGATCAGACGGCGCTTAGCCCCAGACCTCCCAGGTTGGCAGTGTGCAGTTTGCCGTCGCGGACCTCGAACAACCCAGGAAATTTCTTGAGCCAGGGCTTGTTTGCAGCGGGAACGTACTCCCGCCCGTTTGATTCGAGGGTATCAATCGGGGCAACGTGGGCTGCAATACCCGCAGACTGTATAAGCGAGGCTCCGGGACAAGTCAGATCCTGCGCCGTCATGTACATCTTGAACTTCTGTGCTGCGGCATTCAGAAGTACCGACTGGCTTTGACCTTTACAGGCCTTGAGGGCCACTCCTGTATAGCCGATCTTACGGCCTCGGAGCAGCGCATCGTATCCCGTCAGTGATTCGTCCATGACTACTGGTTTCAGTTTGGAAGCTTTGAACAGCAACTGCGACAGATTGGCAATAAGGTCCCGCGATTCCGGCTGCTCAAGGTAGAGGATCCGGTCGTACCCGGCGGGCGATTTGTCCTTGATCTGGCGAATAAACTCGAGCAGGTAATCGACGTTTGGGCATTGCTCGTTGAAGTCCAGCGTGTAAAACCAGTTGCGAACCCCCCGTCGAGTTTCAACTTCTGTTGTTACACGGTCAATGTTCAACACTCGCGCGACGTCTCGAACAAGATTGTTGCCGTCGAGCTTGATCTTCAGATGGGTGAGCCCGTCGGCCACAATCCACTGGGCCAGCGTTTGTGGCAGGCCGTCGTGCAGCCACTTTTTGACATCAGCAGATTCAATTGGATCGGATGCGCCCACCGAATGGTTACACCACACCCACGGCTTGGGAGATTTCAGCAGATACTGGCTGGGATATTCGCCTTTAAATTCCGGCGCGAGGTAATGGGCCAGATCGTGGCTCATGAATTCCGGACCGTAAGTACGGTAGCAGTTGAGTTCATGCACTTTTCCGAACGCATCGTGGATGGCGGCGTCAAATGGGCTGGCTGTGACCAGAGTACAGAGCTTGGGAATAGACTGACCTAACTGCATTTCTTTTGTGACTTCAGCTGCGGCTCGAAGATATTCCGTCTCCAGAGCAAAGTTAATGTCGATGGGGTGCCCGGGATCCTTGTAATCCTCAGTGATCTTTGCAATATGCTCCGCCAACTTTTTCATCGCGTTGAGTGTCGTGTCGTATGAAAGTGTTTTTGACGGGAAAGCCCATTCGTTGCCCATGGTCATTGAACCAAAACCTTCGGCGACACGGCCTGAAATTGTCTCGACCGTGCAATGGACGTCCAGGAGCGTCACGCGGTCTACACTGCGGCCTCCGAATTCATAAGGGGTGCGATAAGGGAAGTCCTCATAGCTGATTCGTATTTCCTTTACACGAATGTCGCTTGATTTGCGCTTGGGTGCAGCCATCGTGATTCCTGGTGCAATCGATGAAAGTGAAGCCGCTCCAGCAGATGCAGCTTTCAGAAAATTTCGCCGAGTAATTTTATAACACGGTGCCAAAATGACCTCCCTTTGCAGAATCTTGAGGGCGCGGGAAGGATTCCTGTACCCTATGCCTCACCGTAGGCTTCACGGATCAGCGATTTCAAGTAATCGATATTCTCCCTGGCCGATTGCATGACCGTCGGGACCGTGGCGCGTGAAATCGCGATGCCGTTAGGCTTGGCGGCTCCGGGAATTTCAAATTCCTGCTGTAAGGAAATCGGCCCATGGAAGTCCGACTTGGCAAGAAGCTGCAAAAACTCCTTCCAGTGCGACATTCCCTGGCCCATGGGGCACGTGACGGGACGCCATTGGTGGGGGCCGGTCTTCTTCCAGACGAAGTCTTTGGCGGCCACCATTTTCAAGCGAGGAATAACGAGGTTGGTTGAAACCCTCCATCCACTTTCGCCGCCCTCCATTGTGGCCTGGCAGAGGTCGTAGTAGTAACCGCACCATTGCGGATCGAGCGGCTGGATCACCCTTGCCATATCCCAGATTGCCTCACCGATGTTCCGGGGATGGTTATGATATCCCACCTGAATTCCGTGCTCCTTTGCCAGATCCACCAGAGTGCGGAATCGGCGTCCGGCCTCATCAACCTCTTTTATAACGTTCACATATTTGTAAGGGTAGTAGCCTGGTTTCAAGTAAGGGATAGAGAGTTTCTTCGCCGTGCTGATGATCGGCCTTGCCGTCGGATCATCTGCTGAAAGGAGCGCCGTAGTAATCATCGGCACTTCCATCCCTTCCTCCCGAATTGCTGCCACAGCTTTGGGCAGATCCGTTGCGGCGCGCTCCGGGAGAACGTGTCCCTCGGGCCGGACAGTCAAATCAATTCCGCCAAAACCCGCGCGCTTGGTACTCTGTGCCAGTTCCCGCCAGTTCAGTTGCGGCACGGATTTTGAGAATAGGCAGAGTGTGCCGCGGAATCGACCCAGTTCTGTGGCGGGCGCGGCACCAGCGTTCCCCACAGAGAGACCAACCGTACCGGCCATCACGCCTGCCGACGATACCTGAAGAAATTCGCGTCTTGATACCTGTTTGTTCACTGGGATAACCTCCTTCAAGGTAAGCCAAAGCAAAGAATATTCGGGCCCACAGCAAGCGCTACATACTGTTTCCCGTCCACCATGTAAGTCATGGGGGAGGCTTTGTTTTCGCCATTTGTAGAAAAGTGCCACAAGGTTTTTCCGTTGCGGGCATCGACTGCGACAACATTCCCACTTGGATCGCCAAAAAACAGCAGCCCTCCCGCCGTCGCCAATACTCCTGCCTCTC
>JBJKQZ010000581.1:0-3490 GCA_046704865.1 Terriglobia bacterium | reverse complement strand
GGGCCCTGTCTGCGGACTCGACGAGAAAATAATCTCTGCTGCTGGCGGCACGCTGAAAAATGGACGCGCGAAGGGCTTGCCTGAACGCGTGGCACTCGCACAATCCGCGCAAGTCTTGATCGCAAGCACGGCCCCCATGACGCGGGATTTCCTTGGGGAACTTCCGCAGTTGAAGGGGATTGTGAGGCTGGGGATCGGTGTTGATTCCGTCGACCTTGAAGCAGCTTCTGATCTGGGCATTGTGGTGGCGAATGTGCCGGAGTTCTGCCAGCAGGAGGTGGCCGAGCACGCCCTTGGTTTGCTGCTGGCGGTGACTCGCAAGATTGCTCTGGCAGACCGGCTGACCCGCCAGGGCAGGTGGGTCGTTGGAATACAGGAGAGCATGTTGCCGATTCGACGGCTGAGCAGCCAGACTCTGGGGCTGGTTGGTTTTGGGCGAATTGCTCAGAAGCTGGCTGGCATGGCAAAAGCGGTCGGTCTGCGGGTCATTGCTTCAGATCCCTATGTTTCTCCGGAAGTCGCAGACGCTGCTGGCGTGGAAATTTTCCCCTTGGCGGATCTGCTGCCGCAAGCCGACATCGTCTCTCTCCATGTTCCCCTCACGCCTGAAACCCGCTACCTGATCAACTCAGATGCGTTTGCCCTGATGAAGCACGGAGCCATTCTGATCAACACGGCACGCGGTCCTGTGGTGGATGAGGTTGCTTTGGAAGAGGCGCTGGCAGACGGTGATCTGGGAGGGGCTGGACTGGATGTTCTTGAAACTGAACCGCCAAGGATTCCGCACCCTCTCCTGGAGTTTGATAACGTTGTTGTGACGTGCCATTACGCTTCCTGCAGCTTTGAGGCTTATGCAGATTTGCGCCGAAGCGTTTCAGCACAGACTGCCCAGATCCTGCGCGGTGAATTTCCGAAACACCTTGTTAATCTGCGGGTAAGAGAAATGCCGCAGTGCAGGTTGCGAATTACCGGCGCAGAAGCTTAACCCCAGATTAAGATTCGGAAAGAGGAAACCGGGAATCAAATGTCCATCAGGAAAAAGAGAGAACAACCGAAAATCAACGTGGTCCTGGCCGGGAAAGTTGCCGCCAAGGCCGCGGATCAACTTAAAGGCCTCATCAAAGTTTCCGCAGAATTTTCCCCTTTTCCCGTCAATCGTGAAGACCCCCGAATCTTCAAAGCTCTGCCGGACGCCGACGTGGTGGTCGGTAACTTCTTTACTGAAAGGATGGCCCGTGCTGCCCGCAAACTCAAGTTGCTTCAAGCGCCCAATGCCGGGCTTGATTCTTTCAGGTTGGACCTGGTTTCTCCGCAGGCCTCTGTTGCAAATGCTTATTTCCATGGCCCCGCCATTGCAGAGTATGTGGTGATGATGATGCTTGTTCTCAGCCGGGGCTTGCTGAATCTTGAAACCCAGTTCCGAAAGGGAAAGTGGCTTGGTTCCTGGATACAGGGCGAAGCGCCAGATGCAGAAGTCCTCGGGAAGAGCCTTGGTCTGATCGGTTATGGCACGATTGGCCGCGAGGTCGCATCCCGCGCCCTGGCTATGGGAATGTCGATTAAGGTCATCAGCGCTCACCCGCCAAAACGAAAACCGCGAGACCTGGATTTCTGGAAGGGACCTGCCTCACTGTCGCAACTTCTGAAGGAGTCGGATTACATTGTTCTTGCCTGCCCACTGAACAAGGCCACGCGCGGCCTGATTGGTCCGAGGGAATTTGCTCGGATGAAGCGCACCGCTTTTCTGATCAACGTCGCACGTGGCGCAGTGGTTGAGGAGGAGGCGTTATATCGAGCCCTCAAGGAGCGCCGCATTGCTGGTGCGGCCATTGACGTCTGGTACCGTTACCCGAAGGGAGACGAACGCTGCCGCCCATCCCGTTTTCCGTTCCACAAATTGTCCAATCTGGTAATGACTCCCCACGTTTCCGGATGGATGCTGGGCACTCGGCAGAATCGCCTGCATCTGGTCGCCGAAAACATTAACCGCCTGGTTGAAGGGAAGCCCTTGCTGAATGTTGTGCAAGGGCCGCGCAGGCACAGCAAATCAGAATTTAGCGCCGAATGACGAATAGTAAACCGGCAGCAGATTACGGACTTACCGGATGCACGCGCGGCAGGCGATCGTTCACCGGTGGCAGCGGCGGCAGAGGCGCATGCGGCTCCGTTTGATACCAGTAAGCCACTGAATAATAATTGTCGGCACGATTATTCGCTGTGCCGTGCTCAATGGTTGCACGCAGGGACTTGGTGAAAGTAATCGGCGAGTCGAGGTTGAACCGGTAGACCGACCAGCGCGAACCTTCGAGTTCCGGCCCCACAACCGGCGCGCCGAACAGGCCGTAGTCAAACGCCTTTCCGCCAAAGTCCCAGGCCCCCAGGAAATAATCTTCCGTTCCGGTTCCGTTGATGGACGGCAGCTTTTCGCCGTCGATGAAAAACATATCATCGCCTTCACCCCACCACCCGTCCTGGTTTTCAAGGACTGACATGGTGACACCCACGAACTGTCCGCGACCCTTTGCGTTGACCCAGACATAATTGTCCTTCCCGTACAGGTTTTTGCCGTTGCTCACCACGGCCGTACACGGGGCGCACTGGTTGTATTCAGCGTTGAAATAGAGAGTGTTTTCCGGCAACGGCTTGGAATAGGCGCGGTAATCAATGTTGAAATACAGCGCATTAATCGGCTCGCTGCCCTCGTTGGTAACGGTGATCCGGGCGTGCTTTTTGAATGGCATGGGGAAGAAACTGTTCAGCGCCTTCGCCTCGCCAACGGCAAGTGGAACAGACTGATAGGGAACGTATTCGCCGAGACCCAGCCCGAAGAAATCGCCGATGGGCGCCTCAACGCTGGGATTGGATTCGCCGTCCCAGTACATGCGCAGGACAACCTTCTTAAGATGATATCGCTCGGAATCCGCTATCGTGAACCAGACGTGTGTGATCACGCCCGGACCCGGCTCGTCGAGGACCGTATAGGTCTGACCCGGAGCGACATGGCGATAGTCTGCGTTGCCGCCCGTGCGGTCATAGCTGGAGACACGTTTTAAAACGTAATCGTGAGGTTCAGGCAGTTGCCCAAGCCAGTCGCTGAAGTTCTGGGCCATGGCTGGCATCGCCAGGGCAAGCATCATGATCAAAGGCATAGCTTTCCGCATCGATTCCTCCACGTGTACTGAAATTCAGAAAAAATGAGTGCGGCGCGATTCTATCACAGGATTCTGAGGAAAGGCGCGCTGACCGTGATGCGATACCGTGGGTGGTTTATACTCAATTCAGGATGCCAGGCGGCGATGTTCGTTCTGCAACGCAGCCCGCGCTAAAGTCCATGTCGAACTGATGATGAAGCAACAGCAGCCCGTTCGTCCGAAAGTCCGGGAAGTGGCAAGTGCCACCAACTCGTTGGTCAAGGTGTTTCGGCGAGCACTTGCCGAAGGCCTCACGCGCGACAACTGGCTTTGTGGTGAGGGTCCACATTTTCTTGAAG
>JBJKQZ010000580.1:0-5578 GCA_046704865.1 Terriglobia bacterium | reverse complement strand
TTCCTGCTTCGACGCCGCCGACAAGCCTTCCATCTGAGACTTGAAACTGTTGAGGTTGTCGTCCGTGTGTGACTTGCTGCCGGTTTCAAACTGTTTAACCGCTTCTTTCGTTACCGCCTGCAGGTTGTTGTTGAAGTCTTTCAGCGCCTGCTGGGTGCTTTGTGAACAGGCCTGCCGAGCCTGCTCTGACAACCCGGTCATCAGGGATTGAACTTCATTCTTGACCCCTTCGACTTTGGATTGGGAAGTTCTTTCCGCCTCCGCCATAACCATGTTGAGGTGCTGTTGGAAGGTATTCTTCAGGCGATCTTTCACCTGCTCAACGTGGGGCTCAAGCGATTTTTGAACCTCAGTCGGCACAGACGATACGGCGCCTTCCGTCATCAGCTTGATCCACTCAGCAAAATCGTTCATTTTGGACTGAAGCATCTCTTCAGTCCGATCCTTTGCCTGATTCGCCATCTCATTCTGTTCAGTTGCCAACCGCGTCTGGAGCTTGCTACGAAATTCCTCCGCCAAATTGTCCATTCGGGCGCTCATTTCTTTCTCAAGCGGCTCAAGCACCAGATGGCTCTTTCCCTGAATTTGTTTTGCCACCTCAGCGGCGGATGTCGACGCATAACCTTCCAACTCGTTTCGAATCCGATCCTTGAGGGTCTTGAATCCCACACGGAGCGACCCCTTACCATCCTTTTGCGTGTCAATAGCCATCCCGGGCAGTTCCACGCCGGATAGGTCCGCTACTGCTGCCAGTAACTCATGAAGAAGGTGTTGCGCCTGGTCCACCTGCTGCTGCCATTCCCGGCGCGCTTCTCGTATTTCTGAAAGAAGAGCTTCAAGCTCCGACTGGCTGTGTTTTTGTCCTCCGCGGATTCCGCGCAGTTCCTGCACAAGAGACAGTGGCGTATTCATTATCCCTCCGATAAGCCTTCAACTTTTTTCAATTGGTAAGGTGCAATTAAATTGAGCGGTTCAGGAGCACCGGCGGAAAGGCAAGTTAAATTGGTAGAGTTCGTCAACCGGTTGAGGTCCGGCATCAAAACAATCTGGCGCATGAGCTACCATGCCTTCCCCCCTCCCGGCTGGCGCTTAAAGCGATGAGTTAAAAGTCAATCAATAACACTGATCGCACTAAGAATCTAAGCCTGTCCTTATACAAACACAACTGTACCAAAGGACAGTTTCCGGACAGGCTCACCCCTTCAATCCAAACTCTACATCCCCCAACTAGCTCATGCAAAGCATTAGAGTTATTAGTTCAAACTATTGAATTTACACTTTTTAATTTAGTTGACATGAGCCTTGGACAGCAGGCCGATATTTAAACTGACACCTTACACTCCATCGGATAAAACTTAAACCTTCACTGGAACTGCCCACACGACTAGCCGGAAAGAAATAGCCAATCATTCTCAGCCTAGATGAACCTTCTCAAGATACGAAGGCACCTCGGATTTCCAGCGCAATGAACCTCCCAGCCTCTCTTTTAATGCCTGAGCCGCGTGCAGTTCCCCATGAGTTACGAAGGTCATTCGCGGCGGGGAGGAAAACTTTCCTAGCCAACCCAGAATCTCACTGTAATCCGCGTGGGCGCTCAGGTTCTCAATAGTCTCAACATGGGCCCGAACAGGGACCTGCTGGCCGTGAATTTTGACGAACTGCGCCCCAGATTGAATGGAATGACCTCGTGTTCCTGGGGCTTGAAATCCCACAAAGAGGACCGTGTTGCGATGGTCCGGCAGGCATCGAACCAGATGGTGAAGGACCCGTCCGCCCGTTGCCATTCCACTCGCCGAAATGATAACCATGGGAAATCGGCACTCATTCAGGGCCTTTGATTCTTCCACTGAGCGGTCAAAGTGAACGTATGGCTGGGCAAACAACTTGTGTCCGCCGGATTCATACTCGTCGGTTTGAAGGTTATGGTCTTCGTGATGCTTGCGGTAGAGGTCCGTTGCGTCAATCGCCATGGGACTATCCACATGGATGGGCAGGTCATGCATCAGATTCTGGTTGACCAGATTTCGGAAAAGGTAGAGCAGTTCCTGCGTTCGTCCTATCGCAAATGACGGGATAATAACCGACCCGCCGCGCTCAGCAGCGCTTTCCACAATCTGGGCAAGCCGCACCCGGAAATCATCGGTCGGATGCAGCCGGTCTCCATACGTGGATTCGCACAGCATGTAATCGGCCACGTCCGGGACCGAAGGTTCCCGAATAATCAATTGCGGAAATCGGCCCACATCCCCGGAAAAAAGAACCGTGACAGTCTTCCCTGCTTCCGTGATGGTCAATTCCACCATGCGTGCCCCCAGGATGTGGCCGGCGCGAAAGAATTTGATTTTAAAGTGGGATGACAGTTCCAGAGGTTTGGTCTCATCAACCATCTGGAAGAGTTCAAGGGATTTTAGGGCGTCATCATGGGTATAAAGCGGCAAAGCCGGCTTGTGCTTGCTGAATCCCTTCTTGTTGGCGTATTGGGCATCTTCTTCCTGGAGGTGCCCGGAATCCGGCAAAACAAGGTGCGCCAGATCAACCGTGGCCGGGGAGGCCCAGATCTGGCCGTGGAAGCCTTCTTTGACCAGGCGGGGAATATATCCCGTATGGTCCAGATGAGCATGAGTCAGCACGACCCAATGAATACTTGAGGGTTCTACAGGCAATGGATTCCAATTGCGCAGGCGGAGCTCCTTATGGCCCTGGAAAAGTCCGCAATCGATCATGAGCCGCTCGCCGCCGGCTTCCAGCAGGTATTTCGATCCGGTTACAGTTTGTGTTGCTCCAAGAAAGGTCAAGCTGGGCATTAGATAACCACCGCCTCCTTATATTGGCCAAAGACACCGCCTAAAACTCCTGAAATCTCTCCCACGGTGGCATAAGCTCTTACGGCCTCCAGGATTACGGGCATCAGGTTGCGCTCGCTCCTTGCCGTTGTCCCGATCTCCTGCAACGCAGCCTCCACTCTACCCTGCTCACGCCGGGCCCGCATTTTCTGCAATCGTTTGACCTGCCCCCGTTCAATTTCAGGGTCAATCCTCAATATTGGAATCTCCCGCCCTGCGCCCTCCTGATAGCGGTTGACGCCTACAATCACTTGAGAGCCATTTTCTATTGCGGCCTGGTACTCGAAGGCGGCCTGCTGAATCTCACGCTGTACAAACCCACGCTCAATCGCGGCCAGCATTCCACCCATGGCATCAATATTGCTGAGATATTCTTCCGCGGCCTGCTGTAGTTGATTGGTCAGCTTCTCAATAGTATAGGAGCCGGCAACAGGATCGACCGTGTTGGCGACCCCGCTTTCGAAGGCGATAATCTGCTGGGTCCGCAGTGCAAGCAGCGCCGAATCTTCCGTAGGCAATGCCAGCGCCTCGTCTCGTGAATTTGTGTGGAGCGACTGGGTTCCTCCCAGCACGGCAGCCAGGGCCTGCAGCGCCACGCGAACAATATTCGTATCGGGCTGCTGGGCAGTTAGAGAGGAACCGGCTGTCTGCCCAAGGAAGCGGAACATCCAGGAACGCGGATTCTGCGCCTTGAATCGCTGGCGCATGACCGTTGCCCACATCCGCCTCGCTGCCCGAAACTTGGCGATTTCCTCAAGAAAATTATTGTGCGCATTGAGGAAAAACGAAATCCTCGGCGCCACATTATCAATATCGAGGCCGCGAGCAATACTCGCTTCCAGGTATGCGATGCCGTTCGCCAGCGTAAACGCAATCTCCTGTGCGGCAGTCGACCCAGCCTCTCGGATGTGGTAGCCGCTAACGGAGATGGTATTCCATTCGGGCGCGTGGCTCTGGCAAAAATCAAAAATGTCTGTCACCAGGCGCATGGCCGGTTTTGGCGGGAAAATATAAGTGCCGCGGGCTATATATTCTTTCAGGATATCGTTCTGGACCGTGCCGGAAAGCCGTCTGACGTCTATTCCCTGCTTTTCAGCCGTGACAAAGTACAGCGCCAGCAGGATGGGCGCCGTGGCATTGATGGTCATGGAGGTGGAGACTCTGTCGAGCGGAATGCCGTCAAACAGAGCTTCCATATCTTCAAGCGAGTCTATCGCAACGCCAACACGGCCGACTTCACCCTGCGACTGGGGATGGTCCGAATCCAGGCCAATTTGTGTGGGCAGGTCAAACGCTACGGAGAGTCCTGTTGTCCCTTTTGAAAGCAAATACCGGTATCGCGCGTTCGAGTCGCTCGCCGAGCCGAAACCGGCATATTGGCGCATGGTCCAAAGTCGGCTTCGGTACTGGCCGGAATAGATGCCTCGCGTGTATGGGAACTTCCCGGGAAGGCCGAGGTCCTGCTCTGCATTCCAGCCGGCAAGATCGTCTGGCTTGTCAAAGTATCGCGATTCAGCGCTCGCAGGTCCGCCGTCTGGTTCCGCATTATTTCGGCTGTGGCGTGAATCCTTCATCAAGATGATCAGGAACCACTCCGAGTTGCAAATTTATGGCGGTTCGTGTGTGGCTCGCACGTATCATCGCACGCTTCGGGCTTTGACAAAAGAGTAAAGGCAGAAAATCAGCAGAAGAACAGTAAAGGTCGCAACCATGCTGAATCCCCAGATTCCATCGGTCGGGACGTTCCGGTAGTCCTGCCAGAGTTTCATTGAAACGGAAACGCCGGCAAGGGTCAGAAAAAGGAACAAAACCGCGACCAGTAAATGGAACAGTTGCTGCGCGCGGCAGAACATTCGCCCAAAAAAAGATTTGGAGTTGGCTGGCATGGTCCTCGCGACCTCTAGTGACGGAAAAGACTCAACAATCAAATGGTAAGGCGCAACCCGCTAAAGCGTCAATCGCAACTCGACGCTCCTGTCTTGACACTGTTCCAAGCCGAACCATAGAATGCAATCAGGATCAAAATCAGATTACAAAAGGTGCTCTTTGGAGCTTGACGACAATTTCAAACGCCTGATTAAGGAACTCGGCCAGGCTATCAATGAATCTTTAGCGGACTCCGAAAACATATCGGAGGTAATGGGGCGCATCCGGTCGGCCGGTTACGACCTTTTTCTGGTCCTTGAAGTGACCATTGGATTCAACAAGCAAGGGGAAACCAGCACAATCCATCGCCAGGACCTTTCACCAGAGACTCATTTGGACGCACCGGAATTCCTTTTAACAAGTGAGGATGCGCAGTTCCTCCGTTCTCTCAAAATTGTGGGTGAAAAAGAAAAGGAATGAGTATTTCCTGCCACTGCGCAGGCCAGCCTGAAAGTTTTTTCATCCCCGCCAAAAATCAGAACGATATCTGCTTGTTTAGCCCCAATCACGGCCTTTCCCATGCTCTTGACAACGCTCCGGGCGGATGCCTACGATTTGCTTATGGACCCCACCTCAGTTCGACCTCCAGCCGTGGCCGGGCGCTTCTATCCTCGTAACCGTGACGCTCTTTTGCGTGAAGTTGTTCATTACCTTGAACCCGAGTCTCTGGATGAAAAGCCAATCGGATCCGCCATCGGATGCATGGTGCCACATGCCGGGTATGCTTACTCAGGACATGTTGCCGGAGCTGTTTATCGCCTGCTGCCTCCACCCTCCCGTTACATTGTCCTCGGCCCAAATCACTGGGG
>JBJKQZ010000579.1:0-3528 GCA_046704865.1 Terriglobia bacterium | reverse complement strand
TAACCGGCGAAGAGCGCGATGAGGACAAACCCAGCGAGGAGGTACGCGAAAACGCGGTAAGCCATGAAGTGCGCATGGTCCCGGCGACGCATCTCGCGTTCGTCGCCGCGCGTGCGCATGTCGCCGGCGATCCACGTGAATACAATAAAGAGCCCCACTAAAAGAATGCCGCACCCGACTCTGACCCACGCGCCGGCGGTCTCTTCTCTATTGAGAAGAAGCACGACCAGGAAGAACACGGCCAGTACACTGTAAACCAGCGTGACAAACCAGCGGCGGCGCGCTCGCGATTCGAAGCGGATGCGAATGTTTCCAACGGCATATTCGGTGTTCATGCTTGCTCCTTTGCCGCAGGCAGGCTGGTGCCGTACACCTGCTGGCTCAGCGGCTTCAGCGGTTCGGTCGAAAAAATGGCCTCAACGGGCAGGTCGAAGTAAGCAGCGATGGCGAAGGCTAGCTTGAGGCTGGGGCCGTAGTTTCCGCGCTCAAGAAAACCGATGGTCTGGTAATTCACCCCTAATGCCTTGGCCAGATCCTGGCGGCTGATGCCGCGTTCGGCCCGCAGCTGGGCAAGGCGGTTGTAAAGTCCGCTTTCGTCGGGAGGGGCTGATTGGGAACCATTTTTATTCATAATGATATATTGCGCTAACGCAATACTTTTGTCAAGATAAAAAACAGGCAGGATACTTATCATGGAAAAAGTGACCACATTGTGGCCCAAGGTCACTCCTGAGGGGAGGTCTCTTGCAGGAAACAAAGGAAGGATTTACCATTTGGTGACAAGTAATGTCTAGATCGGTTGTCGCATCTAGGGGGCCCGCGCCAACGCTCTTGCTGCCTCTTGTGTGTTGAGCCTGAGAAAAGTTCGAAAATCCAAACCATTTTGCTTGATATTTTCTACTATTCCCGGTAATGCCTGGAGTGCTATGAGTTAGGTGGAGGCAGTACAGGCAGTCCTTGCGCGGCTGAGAGTAGACGTGTAGCAAACGGGCCGCCTGTATGCGGGAGGAAGTTATGGCAAGTCCGATCAAAGCAGTCACGAAGAAATCCGCAAGGCCATATGGGCGGCCTGCGTTCAGGACGCTCCTTGTGGATGAAGATCCAAGCGATGTCCGATACTACTATGGCGTTCTTCGGGCGCTGGGGCATGAAGTGGTGATCGGCGCGTCTTACCAGGAAGCGCTGGCGCTTCTGGATAAGGAAAATTTCGACATGGCTGTGGTGGGGCAAGGCAGCCCTTCGTTTGAAGGAAGGCCGGTTCTGGTTCGGGCGCTTGAAATCAATCCGGATATGCCTGTCCTGGTAGTGGCCCGTGCCCTGGACATTGACTGCTACCTCGAAGCGATGGAAATTGGTGCGGCCGACTACCTGGAGCGCTGTGCTGCGCCGCGCGATTTCATGCGCTCGGTGGATTCTCATCTTCAGGTTCAAGCGGCGGCGTGATTCCTGGTTTCTGCGCAGGAGTGTTCGGAGTGAATCTTCTTCTTATGGTACGGGTGAACGACCGCTGGCGGTTTCTTAAGGTTGGAGCTGGTTGCGTCAGCGGCTGACCTGATGTTTCTCTGTAGGGGCTTCAGCTTCAGTTTCTGGGATAATTTCGTACGTCGTTTCAATTTTTGCCGTCTTCGCGATCATCGCGCTCAATGAACAATATTTCGTTTCAGAAACTTGAATGGCCTTTTCCAGGGCACCGGCCTCGATGCTCCCGCGCAGAGTGTGCTTGATCCTGACGCGAGTAAACACGGTGGGTGGTTCTTCCTGCTGCTCCGCCTGGAGTTCCACGTTGTAGCCCGTAACGTGCTGGCGCATTTTGCGCAAAATCCCAATCACGTCAAAAGCGGTGCAGCCTCCAAGTGCCATCAGGGCAAGCTCGATAGGTTTTGCGCCAGTATTCCCCTCGGCGTCGTCCATCACCACGGCATGGCCGGTGCCGGATTCGCCCACAAACTGGCGGCCTTCTCTGATAGTTGTCAGATGGATTTTTGCCTGAACCATAATGCACTTCCAGTGGCAGGAAGAAAGTTCTCAGGCGAGCAGGGAAGACCTGTCGCCTGCTTTATTCGCCATCGCTGTGCGCGGTGGTAATTTTTGTTCCGCTCGCTGTCTTGATCACCCAATCCGTGCTGACGGACTTGGGCCGCGTGATGGGCGTTCCAAGCAAGCGGTTCAGGATAAGCTGCGAGCACATTCCAAGCGCGCGCGAGACCCCAAACAGGACCGTGTAGTATTCAAATTCCTTCAGTCCAAACAGGTAAAGCAGCGAGCCGGAGCCTGCGTCAACATTGGGCCAGGGGTCTTTGACCTTGCCCTGTTCCTTAAGCACCTGCGGCGTGATGTGGAACAGCCGGTCGACGATCTTGAAGATTTCATCATCCGGGCACACGCGCGTCCCAAAATCGTGAAAGGCAGTGAAACGCGGATCAGTAACTCGCAGCACGGCATGGCCGTAACCCGGAATCACCCGCCCGCCATTGAGCGTTTCCCAGAGATAATCGCGCAGCTGCTCATCGGTGGGAACACCGTTGTAGCGATTGCGGATTCCCAGAACAAAGTGCAGACACTCCTGGTTGGCCAGCCCGTGGAGTGGCCCCGCAAGGCCATTCATGCCTGCTGAAACCGCGTAGAATGGGTCGGACAGCGCTGATCCCACCGTGTGGCAGGTAAACGCGCTGACGTTTCCACCCTCATGGTCGCAATGCAGGGTCATATAGATCCGCATCAGGTTGCGAAATTCTCCCGTGGGGTCCGGCAATCCCAGCATTGAGGCATAATCCGCACCCCAATCCCGATTCGGGTCCGATGGCAAGGGATCGCCTTTCCTGAAATGGATGCGGTAGATGCCTGCCGCAACGCCGGGCAGCCTGGCGAGCAAATGGAGTGAATCTTCAAGCGTTGGTTCCCAGTAGTCCGTCTTTTGCATTCCTTCCGAATACCTTTTTCGGAAAACAGACTCGCGTTCCATGGAAAGGATTGCGGTGCTGAACATCGCCATCGGGTGGGTATCCGCAGGCATGGCCTTCAGCACGTCCCAGACGTAGGACGGGACTTCCGCACGCTGGCGAAGCTCGCGTTGCAGGCTGGCAAGCTCGCTGGCGTCCGGCAGTGCACCGGTGCAGAGCAGGTAGAATATTTCTTCAGGAAGACGGTCCTTCAGTTCGCCGATGGGCGTTCCGCGAACCACCAGACCTTTGTCGGGTTCAACAACCGAGGTGTCGCAGACAAGCCCTTTTACGCCCCGCATGCCGCCAAAAACCTGGCTCACGGTCACTTCCGAGACGACGGTCGAACCGTGTTCCGCTATGATTCCATGGACTTTATTGCGGAGGGCTGCTGCCTTTTCCGCAAGCCGATCATGTAGTTTTCCCATAAAGCTCTCCAGAAACCCATTATTATACAATAACTTGTATGTCGCAATCGACGGATGAGCAGTGAGGCCGGTCACAAAGCTTTGTGACATTCTTCACGCCG
This sequence comes from Terriglobia bacterium, assembly GCA_046704865.1. GTDB lineage: Bacteria > Acidobacteriota > Terriglobia > UBA7540 > UBA7540 > SCRD01. Next base: position 60 of record JBJKQZ010000579.1, on the reverse strand, counting down.
GCATTCCGGCTTGCTCATGACCGCAACACTTTAACCGTTGAATTGGCGACAGCCGTGGCT
>JBJKQZ010000578.1:0-4508 GCA_046704865.1 Terriglobia bacterium | reverse complement strand
GCTGGACCCCAACGGCAAGGAAGTTCCGCTGACGATGGGTTCTTACGGAATTGGCGTAGAGCGCATCCTGACCTCGGCTGTGGAGCAGAATCACGACGCAGACGGCATGTTCCTGCCGCGGGCTATCGCACCGTTTGATGTTATTCTGACCGCCGCCAATATGGATGACGAAGGCGTCAGGACAGTGGCAGAAAAGCTTTACAAGCAGTTGCAGGATATGGGGTTAGACGTTCTTTTTGACGATCGGGCGGAGCGGCCGGGCGTCAAGTTCAAGGACGCTGACCTGATCGGCGTGCCGTATCGAGTTACGCTCGGGAAGAAGAAGCTTGCACAAGGCTTGGGCGAGATCTATGATCGCTCGACAAAGCTAGTCCACGATGCTAACCTTGAGGGGTTGGCTATGGCGCTGCTGGAACGCTTAAAGAGTTAAATTTAAGCGTACAGGCGTTGGTTACGGAGATGATGACACTCAGCGACTCGGGGGAGGGTGAGTGAAGACAATCCTCTCCCTGGCATTTCTGGGGATAGTGGTTTATTGTGCCTTCAGAATTGTGCCGGTTTTTGTTGAAAACTACGAGTTTCAGGATTACTTGAATAACCTGGCTGTGCAGGCGACTGTTAGCCAGCCCCAGCCAAAACCTGAGGCTCTGCAGAATGAAATTTACTCGAAAGCCGAGTCACTGGGGCTCCCCGTGGAACATCAAGACATCAAAGTTTCTGTCGGCCGGACCGTTACAATGGATGTTGATTATTCGGTTTACGTCGACCTGAAGATATTCACGCTCCCACTTCATTTCACCCCCTCGGCGAAGAACAGCAACATCTAAGCCGTGCGTTCCCGATCGAAGTCCTCAACCCGGAAGACTTCCAGGCCCAAGGGCAGAGGGCGAAGTTCGTTTATTGCCAGCCTGACACAATGGCAAAAGCTCCTGATCGCCTCAGGTGTGCTGGCGGTCCTGGCCTTTACCATTGTATTTACCTATTTTTACATCCATTTCTCCAGAATGATTGATGCCCGCCTCAACGGCGACGTTTTCAATCATGCTTCCCTGGTTTATGCTTCGCCCACTCCGGTGGAAGTGGGTGAACGCGGCACACCGGAAGTGTTTGTGGCAAAGCTCCAGAGGGCGGGTTACACAACCGGCCAGGCAGGGTCCCACTTTGGCACGTATGAGCTTGACGGAAATCACCTGATTGTCCGGCCGGGTCCTCAGTCGTTTTTCCATGGACCGGTGATGCAGGAGGGGCCCGCCACGCTTGATTTCAGCCGAGGGCGCGTGGCTGCAATCAAGGATCTCGATCACGGAACGGCGCTTCAGAATTACTGGCTTGAACCCCAGGTGATCACTACGCTGTTTGGCAGCAGCCGCTCCAAGCGCCGGGTGGTGCGCTACCAGCAACTTCCCAAAGACCTGGTCAATGCGGTTGTGGCAGCGGAAGACCACACTTTTTTTACTCATCACGGAATCAACCTGATACGCATTTTTGCGGCTGCGCTAGCTGATCTGCGGGCGGGGAAGGCGGTTGAGGGCGCCAGCACGCTGACGATGCAACTGGCGCGCAATTTCTTCCTTACACCACGGAGAACTATACGACGCAAGTGTGAAGAAATATTTATTGCCATGCTGCTTGAGCATCGTCTGACCAAGGAAAGGATTTTTGACTTATACGCCAATGAAATTTATCTCGGGCAAAGCGGCAGTTTTTCGATCTATGGGTTTGGAGAAGCTGCGAACTCTTACTTCAACAAAAATGTCTCAAGCCTGACCCTGCCTGAGGCTGCGTTGCTGGCCGGCATCATTCGCGGGCCCAATTATTATTCGCCCTACCGTCACGGGAAGCGAGCTATGGACCGCCGCAATCACGTGCTGGACGAGATGGCGGAAGGCGGTTATATCAGCAAACAGCAGGCCCAGGAAGCCTCTGCGGCACCGTTGGGACTGGCGCCCGAGAATGTGGGCGGCAGCCAGGCGCCCTACTTTGTGGATATGATTCAGGATGAGTTGCTCTCCCATTTTTCCGAGCAGCAACTCCTTTCACAAAGCTACCGGATCTATACGACGCTCGATCCTGACCTTCAAGTGGCGGCATCTGAAGCTGTGAGCATAGGGATGGAGGAGGTTGACAAGCGAATCGAGAGGATGCGTCATCACCCGCCACAGCCCGCTACAGGGCCGAAACAACCTCAAGTGGCCCTCGTGGTTCTTGATCCCCACACCGGCGCCATCAGAGCCCTGGTTGGCGGACGTAACTATGCAACCAGCCAATTGAACCATGCCCTGGCGCGGCGCCAGCCGGGATCGTCTTTTAAGCCGTTTGTATATGCTGCAGCGCTCAATTCTGCCATCGATGGTTCACTCCCGCTGGTCACTCCCGCAACCACTTTGTTGGATGAACCCACCACTTTCCAGTTTGGTGATCAGGTTTACGAGCCCAAGAACTATATGGATGAGTATATGGGGCTAGTAACGGTTCGAGAGGCGCTGGCGCATTCCCTGAACGTGGCGACGGTGCGACTGGCGCAGATGGTCGGGTATGAAAAAATCAGGGATTTGGCAATTTCTGCCGGGATCAATCAGGACCTTAAGGCGACTCCGGCAATTGCACTGGGGGCTTACGTGGCCACGCCGCTGGAGATGGCCGGGTCCTACACGGTCTTTTCCAATGGCGGAATGTATGAGCAGCCACGTTCAATTCTACTGGTCAACAATTCAGACGGCCAGCCAATTTATCGTACTGCGGAAGTCACCCGGCAGGTGCTTGACCCTCGCATTACCTACTTGATGGTAAGCTTGATGCAGAGTGTCATAAACGAAGGTACTGGTGCAGGTGTCCGCGCACGTGGGTTCACAGCGCCGGCCGCTGGCAAGACGGGAACCTCCCATGACGGCTGGTTTGCCGGATTCACTTCAAACCTGCTGGCGGTTGTCTGGGTGGGATATGACAACGACCGGGAATTGAATCTGTCAGGCGCGGCGTCGGCTCTTCCCGTTTGGACGGCGTTTATGAAGAGCGCCACGAAGCTCCCGGATTACGATGATGTTCAACCCTTCGCGGAACCTCCGGGTATTGTTAGCGTCCCCGTCAACGATCAGGGGCAGCTTGTGGCTGCAAACACGCCGGGGGAGCAGGTTCACGACGAATTCTTTATTCAAGGAACCGAGCCCCATTCCGAAAATGCAATCGAGAGGGTAGGCGGGATTCTGGGTCGAATTTTCCACCCGGATAACAAATCTGCGGCGCAGGCCGCGCAGGGTGTGACCTCAGCGCCCACAATGCCGGCTCAAAAGCTCCCGCAGGCGCAAAATCAAGGGACAACAAACGCAGAAAATCCAGCTCAAACAACTCAACAGGACCAGAAAAAGGGGGGCTTTTTGCACAAGTTCTTCTCCATCTTCAAAGGGGGAGATTCAAAGAAGCCGGTGCAGCAGCCTTCGTCTACCACCACGCCACCGTGAGGTGTCATCGCCCGGTGTCGGGAGGGTGATCCATGAACCGGGGAACCTGGATCGTCTCCACGGGAGTTCTGATTGTCGCTCTCATGGTGGTGTGCCTTGCGAGCAGTGCGAGGCAGGGGAATCCGTTTGGATCGCCAGCTTCGTCAGAAATCCTGCAGCAGCAAGCTTCCCAATCAGTAAACCTTTCCGACGAAGAGCGAGCCGATCTTTTTATGGCGCGCAAGTCCTATGAGGAAGCCGTTAATTATTATTCCCGCGCGATCAAATCCCATCCGGTTTCACCAGAAAACAGGGAACAAGTTGCCGGTTTGTGGAACAAGATGGGCATCTGTTATCAGCAGCAGATGGACTATGGGAAGGCGCGCGACGCATACAAACATGCCATCCGGGTAAAAAAAGACTTTTCTCAGGCTTGGAATAATCTGGGCACAACCTTTTACCTGAACCGCCAGCCAAAGAAATCGATCAAGTTCTATCGGCGCGCTATCAAGCTCAACCCCATGGCAGCGTCATTCCATATGAACCTTGGAACGGCCTACTTTGAGCGAAAGAAATACAAGCTGGCCACCGCTGAGTACCGGACCGCATTACAGCTCGATCCTGATGCCCTCACCCGGACTTCCCGCGAGGGGACAGACGTGGAAACGCGCTACGCGAATTCCAAGTTCTTCTTTTATATGGCCAAGATTTTTGCTTCGGTAGGCAATCAGGAACAAGCCATCCGATACCTGCAACGTGCGATGGAAGAGGGTTTTAGCGACCGGAAGAGGATCCTTGAAGACCCGGACCTGAAAAAGATCAGCAAGGACCCGGCATTTATTGCCCTGATGAAAAATCCTCCCGTCCCAATCAAGAATTGACTTGGGACGGCCTATCCTGCCTGGAAACCATTTGGAGTGCCTTCGGCGACCCTTCTGGGTTGTGCCCGCAGATGCTATAATGACCGCCGTTAGATTGACAGAAGAATTATGAAGCTGAAGTCTGCAGGTTTACTCATTTTATTGGTTTTGGGTTGTGTGGGTCTGGAGGCCGCTCCTCGCAGGGTAGTTC
>JBJKQZ010000577.1:0-6268 GCA_046704865.1 Terriglobia bacterium | reverse complement strand
ACGATTGCCAGACGGATTTTCCCCACCTATAGCCATTACGCCTGTACCGGAAGGGTGCGCCGATGCTGTGTGCGAACTAACTTCTACACTTGCCGCTCGCTGTTCGACCTCAAAGACTGTTTAGTCGGTTGCGGAAGTGATCTGAACGTCGTCGAGCCATACCTTCCCGGTGATGGCCGTGTCGTCCTCAGCTTTGCTGGGTGGACGAACCAGCGCTAAGTGCAGCAATTGTGTTTTGGGTCCTGTCTTGAATTGCAGGTTTAAAGGATTCCAGCCGCCGCTTGTTCCCGTCATCCTTGGTGTAAAGATGTCGAGCGCGCGCGGATCATACGCATCGACAACTTCAAGACGCGGCCCGCTGGCACTGGTGATGCCCTGCGTTTTCATGAAGGCGTCCAGTTCGTAGGAGTGATTTGGCAACACTTTAACAAACTGAAAAATCTGATGATAGTTCAGGTTTTGAGTGCCGGAGAACTGAACGGAGAGAGAATGGCCCGGTGAATGAAAAGTGGCCGTATCCGGTCCGGCATAAACCCCGGGGACATCTTGAATCCTCCAACCGAACCCCATATTAATGAGAGGGTCCTCAAAATTTCCGTTGGTGACAAGGTCCACGTTGGGTCCGGCCGGAGGCGTTCGGACAAGTCCTTTGGCTTGAAGGTCAGTCCAGGCCTGGTAGGCTGCGTCAGCCCGTCCTGTTTTAATCAGCGTGTCAATGTAACCTGAAGCTTCATGGGGATCAAAGGTTTCCGGGTTCTGGGCTATGCGTTTCCAGACTGCTTCAGCTTCCGGGAAACGTTGATCTGCAACCAGATAATTCAGGTAACTGAATTCCGCCGCCAAATTGTTGGGGATAAGATCGTGAAGAATCTGGCCGGCATTGCCAGAGGCTTTCCAGGCCACGTTGAAAACCGTGCGATCATACTCGCGTGAGCCTGCCAGGACTACCTTCAGATGCCGGAACGCTTCATCAATGTTTCCATGGAGAAGATAATAATTCCCGATGGTCCATTGATAGAGCGGTAAATTTGGCGCCAGAATAGAAGCTCGCTGCAAGTCCTTTTCTGCTTTTGAAGTGTCACCCTCGAACTCATGTGCTGCCGCGAGATTGATCCAGGCCTGGGGGTCATAAGGGTTGACCTTGACCGACTCCTCAAATTGTTGAATGGCATCTTCTGGCCTGGGATTTGTAATGCTGTACTGATATAGGCGGCCCAATTGAACATGGTATGTAGAATTGCCCGGATTCAGGCGGCTGGCCAGTTGAAGGCTGGAGATACTCAGCGTGTGGCCGGCGCGATCTGCAAAGTACGTTTTAATAATCCAGGCGGCGGACAGCAAGAAGGCCACGAGCAGAGAAATCATCAAATATCTTTGGCCAATCTGAGTCTCTACCCTTATCTGCATGAAACCTCGGTTGCTGGTCAGCGAATTACAGTTGGTGAGCCCGGCTTTTTGCACCTATCAAAGCGGTAGAATCCATGTTGTGCCTGCCACAAGAGCGCGCCGGAGCAGTCCCGAAGTATACCAAAAACCGCCTGAAATTGGGCGCCATCAAACTGCCAGTGTGTGAAGAGGCGGTTGCTCTGTTATTCGACGCCGACTCCAAGCCAGAGGGGTCTATAGCAACATCGCGGTCGTTTTCTGACAGATACTTGAAATGTTGCTGATAGAGAATAAAAGTGGTTTTAACTTGAGAAGAACGCGGGATTCAGTCCACAGAGGAAACTCACTTGAAGAACGTACATGTTTTCAGAGAAGAAAAAGCCACAGGGGCAGTAACCTAACCTGCCCCTGTGAATGTTTTAAGCGTATGGTTTGCTATCCAGCGAACCTCGGACCTAATATGCGAGGTGACCGGATAGGCTGTTGTCTAGAAATAGAAGCGCAGCGAAAGTTGTACGTTGCGTTCGCTGCCTTTGGTTGTGACCTCACCAAAAGTCGAACTGGTGGGGTTGAAATTCACTCCGCCACCGCTTGACCCGCCCCAGTTGGGGTGGTTCAGGAAGTTGAAGGCTTCAGCACGGAACTGGAAACCCATGCTCTCGCGGATGGGGAATGATTTGAAGAGCCCGAGGTTCCAGTTGTTGAATCCGGGCTGATAGATGATGTCACGGACGCGCTGGGTGTTGAAAGTTCCCGCGGGCGGTGCCGTAAAGATCGGCGAGCCGCCAGAGGTGGTTGAGAACCATTTTCCGGATCCGAAGTTGCCGAGGATTTTCGGATCGCCATTCTTCACCCAGTATTGGCCATTTACCCCGCAACCGAAGTTGGAGTCGAGACCCACGCCGGCGTAGTCGCTTGATCCGGCCACGCTGCAAGGCGTCCCGCTTTGAAATTGCAGGAGGCTTGAAATTTCCCATCCACCCAGCACTTGTCCAGCAAAGCCTTTCTCATTGCTGTAGAACGGGAGTTTGTACAGAAAACTGGCCACCACGTTGTTCCGTGCGTCGAATTCGGACGGTCCCCAGAGGAAGCTGGTGTTGTAGGTGTCCGGAACCACGTCTCTGACGTTCGACCCGCTGTCCATGCTCTTGGAGAGAGTATAGGCAAAGCTGAACAGGAAGCCTTTAGTAAAGGGACGGGTAAAGCCGATTTGCAGCGACTTGTACTGGGATGTGGCCACACCGTCCGATTGGCGGATAGATCCGAAGCCCTTGTAAGGGCGCAGTGCATTGAGGTTGATGCCAGGATTTGCCAGAACCGTGGCCACAGTCGGCTGGTTTATATCGGCCTGGCGCTGCAAATGGACGCCATGGCTTACGACGTAAGCCACGCTCAGGAGAGAGTGCCACGGTAGTTCCCGTTCAACCGTAAAGTTCCAGGTCCATGCCTCCGGGCTCTTCGTATCTCTGGCGGCAGTGGTAACCACAAGAGGAACAGGGTTGACACCGGTCCCGCCAGGGTCATCCACATTACCAAACGATGTGCTGGCGTTCGGCTGGAAAGGTGGATTTCCACCCAGGAAAATGGAATCGCTGTCGCCGAGGCGTGTGATGAATCGGCCCAGTCCTGCGCGTAGGACCGTTTTGTCATCCAGACGGTAAGCAACGCCAAAGCGCGGCTGAGCTGTATTCTTTTGGACAAGACCATAATAGTTTGGCAGTCCGTGGAACAGTCCATTGTACAAACCGGAGGAGGCTTCAGGAACGCGTCCGTTGGCAGAAGAGGGAAATCCGCTGCCGGGAATGACCATGCCGTTGTAAAGCTGATTGATTGTAGGCGACCCATCAATCAGTCCAGTCGAAGGATCAACAGTCACAGCGTTCGCGGCATTGTAGTAGGTGGGGTCAAACACGATCATGTTGCCCCAATCTGCGTGATAGGGAACGATGATTGTGTAGCGAACTCCGTAATCGATGTGCAGCTTGCTTGTAACCTGCCAGGCATCCTGCGCGAAGCCTTCATACATGTTGCCACGGAAGATGGTGTAGGCGCGGTGGCCGATTTCTGAATACGAGTCAAAGAGGCCCAGCGCGGCATTACCAACCGCGGCACCCGAAGAGGCGTCCACATATCCCGGCCTCACAAATTTCCCACCATTGTCGCTGAAAAGGAACTGGCCGTTCTGGGTGTTGGTGCAGGTGTTGCAGGCTGAGACGTTGATCTCATCATTGTTGTTCTCGCCGTCCCACTCCCACAGGCCACCGAACTTGAAGGTGTGATTGCCCTTTACCCAGGAGAAGTTGTCCGACAAGTCGACGATGGGCCCGGCGGAATGCGACGGATACGGCCCGCCGCTCAATCCCGAAAAGCCTGACATATTAATGGTAGAGATGCGGGTTGGGATCAGCTTTTCCGAGATCGGATAGATGTAAGGGAAATTGAGGCCGACCGACGTCTTGTTGAAGAAGTGTGCCTGATCGACTGGAATCAGAACGCGATCATGGCTGACGGAGAATAGCAACTCATTCACCTTGGTAGGGCTGAGCACCCAGGTGTAATCAAGAGAGTTGGTAAAGTTGGGCCGGTCAAAGAATTTCGGCGTTTCGCCGCTTCCGCCGTCGAGCGGCTGGTATTCCCAAAAGCTGTAATAGATGCCGCGGTAGCGAAGCCGCTGGTTCGGATTTACGTTCACATCCACTGATATGGTTTTCTTTTGCTGGCGCTGCGGGTGGCTGGCGTACGCGGTCCAGTTGTTATTGCCAAGGGGAACCGTAAGGTTTGGTTGTGGATACGTCTTCAGCAGCGCAAGCCCGTTGGGGCTGACGATCGACCCGCCCGGCGTGACCGGTCCAGTGGTAGACATGACGTTGCCCGGTATATCCACTCCGGTCTTGGGGTCCACAAGTTGTACGGCATGCCCATAAAAAATGTTTTTCGGATTGAGCAGTTCGCTGAAGTTACCATTCCGCATGAATAATGTTGGAACGGTCATGCTGCTGGAGTCCGTATAGTAGTTCCTCGTGAATTCCTGCCCCCAATACCAGAACACCTTGTCTTTATTGGTATTGAAATGGCCGGGAATATAGAACGGCCCGCCAATATTGTATCCAAAGTCGTTGTAGTGGTCAGGTGCAGTAAAGGAGGTCAGCGGGTTCGTATTGCGCTGCCATGTATTGGCATTCAACATGGTGTTGCGGACATATTCATAAGCAGCGCCATGGAATTGTGGCCCGCCGCTCTTGGTGACGATGCGGATCTGGCCGCCGGAGGTTCGCCCATATTCCGCGGAGTAATTGGCTCCAAGGACTTGGACTTCTTCCGTCGAATCTTCATCGGCGGAGCCGAGACTGGTGCCGTTGGCGCGTGTGCGCGTGGCGGGCGCGCCGTCATAGGTGATCAGATTGTTCCAGTTGCGCGAACCGTTGAAGTGCGACGGGCCCTGGCCAAAATTAAAATTCAACCCGGAGAGATTGCCGCCCTGGGCTCCGGGAGCAAGCTGGGCCAGATTGACGGGATTACGGCCGTTTAGTTCCAGTGAATCAATCTGTTGCCTTGTGACCAACTTTTGCACGGCGGCGGACTGGGTTTGGAGAGTTGCCACCTGCGCTGTCACTTGAACGGTTTGTGTGGTTGCTCCCACGGTAAGCACGGCGTTAATAGCGAGCCGGGCGCTCGGGTCAAGTTTATTTTGTTTTGAAACGTACTTCTGAAAGCCTGCCGCCGTAGCGGTCATAGTGTAATATCCAGGCGGGAGATTGGGGATTGAGTAAAATCCACCCGTGTCGGTTATGGCCGCGCGCTGGAGGCCGCTCTCGTTGCTCACAGTAACTGAAGCTTTCGGAACTGTTGCCCCGGATGGATCTTTTACATAACCAGAAATGGTTCCAAAGTCTGACTGTGCCCAAAGCGTTCCGGATAAGAGGAAACCAAGACACACTGCCAGTAATCCTAGCCTTCGTACGTTGCTCATGCTGCGCTCCTTCCATGGAATCCTCAAGATATCTTGAGGTGAACTGAGGAAACGTCAAACAACGTGCCATTACACTTGATTCAGTTATTGAATGCCCCTCAGGAGATGAACCAGCGAAGAACCCTTGGGTATCACTGTTCCCCGGTCATTCGAAGTTTTCCAGGACCGAAGAAGTAGAGGATAGACCGGTAGAGTTACAGCTTTGTTACATGGAAATGTTTTTCGTGTTAAGAGTTGGGTAGATACACCTGCACTTCGTTATCAAAGCCTCCTTTGGCCAAGGCACACGCGCCCCCGCGAAACGCGCCTCAGCACTAGCTTCGATTTTCTTTAATTCCCTAGATTGATTTGTGACGACCTCTAGTTGATCAGCCCAAGCAACACGACGCAACGAACAACGACATCAGGTTTTTCTGTAAAACTGATTGATGACAGTTGGTATAAGCCACCTTTACTAGTTTGTCAAGGCAATTTTGTGCGGATCGTTGCCAAATTACAGGCCCCTGCAGGCTATCCTCTTAAAAATATGTGGGATAGCGGCTTTAAATTTCCATCGAGTCGGATGGAACTGATTCCATCCATGCAGACACATTGTCCTTTTTGTCAAAAAGTATTGCTGCGTGAGATTTTAAGTAGACCATGTCAAGGAAGCTACCCCAGGTCTCGCTTAAGGCACAGCGAAGTTGCTGTGTGGCATGTTCTTTTGAACGAAGACACCCGAAATTTGCCGGAAATTGCATTCAGGATAAGCCTTATGGCAATCAGTGCCGCAAAGGGTGGAATCGGGCCATCGATTGACACTTGCGTTGCCGACGAATATGCTGATAACTGACTTTGTTTCGCGCTCAAAGGCCCGGACGCCGCCTCACTGAAATCAAGGAAGACTACAGACGGCCGGAGTTCATTGTGCTT
>JBJKQZ010000576.1:0-4522 GCA_046704865.1 Terriglobia bacterium | reverse complement strand
GTACTGAGATGGTTCACTTCCCTGGGTTTGCTCGCACCCGCCTATGGATTCAGCGGGCCGTGACTGGGTTTTGCCCAGTCGGGTTTCCCCATTCGGAAATCCCCGGGTCAATGGGTGTATCCCCCTCACCGAGGCTTATCGCAGGAAGCCACGTCCTTCTTCGCCGACTGGCGCCAAGGCATCCACCGTTCGCCCTTAGTAGCTTGACCATAAAATCTGCTCAACACACCGCTCGGATGCGGCCATTGGGTTATAAACCCAACAAAACGCATACCTTGCCTGTTGCGCAGACTCGCCTTCGCTATACTCTGTCCGGATATCCGCCGGACAGATGAGCACATGTAGACGTCGCACTATTCAGTTTTCAAAGATCGCTGAGTATCAGGCAGCAGCTCAATGCTCCGCCTGACCTCCCTTCCAGACTGACCGCCGAACTTTCGCCCGGCTTCTTCAGATGCTGGGTTTCGCTCTTCACTCTGAAAAGCCGAACTCAACACCCATTATTTGGGACATGAAACCCCTGCCGTCTATTTTCAAAACAGACGACTTTGCTTAATCTTGACTGGCCTCTTATTGTTGGGAGTTTGAAACAGGCGGGAAGTTGTGTTGCATGGGCCCGGCTTGCCTCAAACTCTTATCCGAAAGCCTTCTTCGTATTGACCTCCGTTTTTGTAACCCGCAATGATGAGGAAGCTGCTTGTTGCCCCCACCTTCATTCTGGCAATTAGTAATCCTACCGAAGTTCCTTGCGGAGCGCAAGCGGTATTTTTTGTAGTGATAGCTTTTTCTTTTGGGACGCGCTTGCCTCCCTCTCTACTGCATTAATTATACCATTGCCCCGAGGCCGAATCAGCAGAATTCGGCAAGCCCAATTGCCGCAGCTCACGACACTCGGACCGGGCTTGAATGTGGCCATTGCATTGGAGGAAAATGATCGCGGCTCGCAACGCTGCAACCGCCCCGTAATTGACTTTTCCCCGGGCTGTTTTCAGCAAACTACAGGGAGGAACATCATGCCGCAGGAAATCGGGCACGTCATCGTTCTCATGTTGGAAAACCGTTCATTCGACCACATGCTGGGCTGGCTTCAGGCGCCGGACTATCAGATTGACGGGCTGACCGGCGGCGAGTGGAATCCCGTGGATCCGAACGAACCGCCGGGCCCCAATAACAAAGTCTATGTAACAAGTAATGCTCAGGATGTGACGCCGCACGACCCGGGACACGGATTCACTGACGTCAACGTACAGCTCTTCAGCAAGCCCGCCGGACCGCCTCCGCATGCAGGCATCGCAGAAAACATGGGATTCGTTTTCAGCTATTCACAGCAGGATGACGTTACGAAGGCTGCAGCCCCCGGAATTATGGACTGCTTCGATCCAGCGAATCTCCCCATCCTCACTACACTGGCCAAAGATTTTGCCGTCTGCACGCGGTGGTTCTCGTCGGTGCCCGGTCCCACGTGGCCCAACCGCTTTTTCGCCCACTGCGCCACCTCCAAAGGCTACCTGGACAACAATCAGTTTCGCAACTACGACATGCTCAGCATATTTGAAAACCTGACCTCAGCGGGCAGAACCTGGGCGAATTATTACCACGATATCTCGCAGACCTGGCAATTGCAGAGGCTGGACACTCCAGAGCTGAGGGACAATTTCAAGAGCTACGGCGATTTCCGCAAAGACGCAAAGAAAGGGCAGTTGCCGAATTACTCTTTTATCGAGCCAAAATATTTCTGGTGGTTCGGAGATGCGAATGACCAGCATCCGCCGCACAGCGTCAAGGCGGGCGAAGCCCTGATTGCGGATGTTTACCACAGTGTGCGGGCTTCACCGCTGTGGGAGAAGTGCCTGCTGGTGATTGTTTACGATGAGCACGGCGGGTTCTACGATCACGTTGTAACGCCCAAAGACGCGACGCCGCCAGATCAGTATCAGTCGCAATTCAAGTTTGACCGTTTTGGCGTGCGCGTTCCTGCCATCCTGATTTCTCCCTACGTCCCCAAAGGAACGATTGTCAGCGAAACCTTCGACCACACATCCATTCCCGCCACGCTGAAAGTGTTGTTCAAACTGGAAAAATTTCTGACCAAAAGGGATGCCAATGCACGGACCTTTTCCGGCGTCCCGGAGCTTGCAAGCCCGCGGAAGGACACGCCGGAAGATGTTTCAACCGATGTTCACAGCAGAATCATCAAAGCAAGCTTGCGGAAACCGAGCGTTGAAGAGATAGCCACAGCCGCCAGGAGCGGTAACGCGTCTTCCGCGCCGCTCACCGACCTTCAGCGGCACCTGGTTGGACTGGCGAACACGCTCCCGACCGGCGAGGATCCTGAACTTCGCGTGCACAGGATAGGCCGCAGCATCCACAACGAGCACGACGGAGCTTTGCACGTGCGGGAGTCCGTGGCAAGATTTCTCCATCATCTCGGTGGCAAGTAGCGACCCGCCATGGCTGGGAAAGCCGTAATTACTTGCGGCGAACGATCGCGGCGTAAATTCCGCCGAATAATGCGCCGATGGTCATGGTATATACGATCCACATCACCAGTTGCGGCGCAATTGCCAGGTAGAGGTACTTGGTCCAGAAAGGAAGCTGATCGAACGGAGCCGGCACGGCGTCATAGTGCGTCCCCCAATGTCCGCGCATGGCAAAAAACATCACCACGGCCACCGGAATCCGCGCGAGATAGGCGTAGAAGATCAGGGTCTTGGCCAACGCGCGCCAGGGAATGTATTGCAGCGCGGCGGCGCCCACCATCAGCAGGATGCCCACCACAATACGGCCGGAGAAGCGGACTGCTGGTGAAAACGCAACTGCTCCGCCCGCCCCGAGGACCAGAAACCCCGCAATCGCAAACAAGATAGTTTTGAGAAAGCTGGAAGGCTTCTCATTGTGGTCAAAGAGTTTGACCGCGAAATAGGGTCCGAAGATGATGGGCAGCCATGTGATGCCGATGATCGCAGCTCCGCCGCCCTCAGCCCGGCTGAACAGAATCCCAGGCCAGTGCAGCAGTTCGCCGGAGAGTCTCAGCAGGGTGATCAGCAGCGTGATGATCGCCGGATACATGACCAGCCGCGTGACGAACGATTTCGATGCAATCGGGGAGTTTGCCATAAACATCTCCTTTCAACTTGAGTCAGAACCAGCGGCTTGCAGGGACCCTTTCACTACCGGAGCAGCCCGGTAATGGATAGCGGGATTCTACCGGGGATTGTGCCGTTCTGCCAGAGGAATTTTGAGCGGAATACCTGTTGAAATCTGTTCAGCAAGGCGCCTCAAAATGGGTTATTGTTGTGCCACTGGAGGAGGAACCGATGCGCAACATTCTGCTGCTTTTACTTGTATTTGGACTAATGCTGGTGCCGGCGGGCGCCGGGGCACAGGCAAATTCGGGCAAAGTCCGGCTGGCGATTGTGGGTCTCGATCACGACCACGTGTGGGGAATCCTGAATGACATCACCCAGGTTCCGCAGGCGGACCTGGTCGCCATTGCAGAGCAGCAGCCCGCGCTGGTGCTGCACGCGAAGTCGCGCGTTCCTGGCAGCGTAAAATTATACTCGGACTACATCACTATGCTCGACGCGCTCAAGCCCCAGGCCGTCATCATCACTACGGAAACGGACCATCACCTTGCGATCGTACGGGCCTGCGCCAGGCGCCACATTGATGTGGAAATGGAAAAGCCCATGGCCACCAACGCCGCCGACGCGCGCGAGATGGAGAAGTTGGCCGCCGCCGCGCACATCAAGCTGATGGTGAATTATTTCAATAACTGGCTGCCCTCCTATCAGGAGCTTTACCAGCAGGTGAAAGACGGGAAGGTCGGTCCCATTCAACAGTTGGTCTCGCAATACGGGCACCAGGGGCCGCGCGAGATTGGAACTTCAAAAGAGTTTGCCGCCTGGCTTTACGATCCGGTCAAAAACGGCGGAGGAGCATTAATGGATTTCGGCTGCTACGGGGCGGCGCTGGCGTTGTGGCTGAAGGGAAGGCCCACCCGCGTGTTTGCCCGGTCGCTCAAGTTGAAAGTCCAGCAGCACAATGCTGTGGAAAATGATGCCGTGATCGTGCTGGAGTATGCCGACGGCACGGCTGTTCTCCAGCCTTCCTGGGACTGGCCTTTCACCATGGAACGCATTCAGGTGTTCGGGCCGCATGGCAGTCTGCTCGCTTTGCCGGACGCTTTGCTTTACCGCGGATACAACGCGAAGGCTACTGCCCAGTCTCCAGACGGCCAGCCGGAATCGCTTAAGCCGCTGCCGCTGGACCAATCAAACCCCATTGCCTATTTCGTGGAAACCATTCAGCAGAACCGGCCCATCACGGGATTGCTCTCTGCGCGGCTGAACGTGCAGGTGAATGAGATTCTTGATGCAGCCAAAGAATCGGTCCGCACCGGCAGGCCCGTGGCCATGCCGCAGGAATAGCCGGAGGACAGGGAAGGCTTACAGGAAAGCGCGGTTTGATTTCCGTATGCGGAAAAGTGGGCAGCCAATGATTTCTACGCACGCCCTATTGG
>JBJKQZ010000575.1:0-4324 GCA_046704865.1 Terriglobia bacterium | reverse complement strand
GCTCGTGAATTGTCGGTTGCTGAATCTGAAAAGCAGGCGAGCGGGTTGACGGCAAACATTAGAGAATGTTCCAGAACCTGAAGAACGAAGTCATGCAATTGCCGTTGCCTGCCCGCTGCATGGTTGTCCGGCCGGTTACGCTCGTAGTGAGCCAGAAAAGCTGATAGTGTTTGCCCATCTGTACGCCGCCTCAAAGATGAAATTCCTCTAAAGAATTCCCCCTACACATGTGTAAGCCGCAGTGTACTTATATTGTCCTGCCCGCCGCGTCGGCGTACGTCTATGCAATATAGATGTATCTGAATTCGTTTTATCCAAATGCTTAAGCCGGTTAATCTCCCGCGCACTTGTAGCCGATATTCTCCAAAGATTGCTTGCAGGCAATACTCACCGATTCAGTGTGCCGACCGAGGAGGTTTCGTATGGAGGATTTCTGGAAAAGGATCTGGCGTGACGAGGACGGCCAGGACCTCACGGAATATGCTTTGATCCTGGTGTTAATTTCGCTGGTAGCCTTGGCGATTCTTCAGGTGATCGGGTCCACTGTCCACAACATTTACTCGACGGCATCCTCAAACCTGACCGCGGCCGAAAGTTGAGAGCCAAGTGCGTCGCAGCCTTTGCGATTTGGGGCGGTGAATTTATCCCACCCGGCAGGCTGGTTTAGTTCTCAAGCATAATGGGTTGAGCATCGAGGAACTCCAGTCCTGCTTGATCATGGCCGTCGGAACTTACGTCGCCAGCCCACACCACAGTACAACGCAGAGCGCGAGCCGGATCGTCCGGCTGAAAGAGGCTGAGAGTCTGACCGGGAGTCAGTGCCGTA
Organism: Terriglobia bacterium; assembly: GCA_046704865.1. GTDB lineage: Bacteria > Acidobacteriota > Terriglobia > UBA7540 > UBA7540 > SCRD01. The sequence continues at coordinate 3,498 of JBJKQZ010000575.1, read as the reverse complement.
TCCGCCTGGATCCTGGCGCCGTGTTCGGATACATCAAGGGTTGTTGCATTAAATTGCGTTACAGGGTCTTCGGATTCAACCATCAAGACAATTGCCTTCCTGATCGGTTTACGTTCCGAGCGACGTGAAACAGCGTAAGTATCACCTGCCATGCCCAAGAGGGTATACAAGAAAGTTTCTGCTGGCAAGTAATATTCACGCGGGTTGCTCCTGCTTCCGATTTCGCACGCTACAGATAAGGAATGATGTTCAGTGCCGGCGAGGATTCCTAGGCCGGTGCTGGGGGTGCGAAGATGTACGACGATGATGTTCGGGGGGAGGCTGCCTGCGCTGGTGCTCCTCCGGAGGTTGCCGGTACAGCAGAGCGCGCTCGATATTCATTCCCAGCTTGGTCATTTCTTCGAAGCCCTTGGAAGTGATGAAGTACTGCCGGTGACGCTCAGTCTTGTCTTCTTCAATCCACTCCAGATTCTTCGCGGCTTCTATAAAGACATTGCCGACAGTAAAGGGATTGACCGGTCCCAGACGGTTCTCGTCTTTGCCCTTCGATTTCATTTTGCCCCGCTTATTGACGACGGAAAGATGCTTGCGTTGTCACGTTTGCGTTCAGGACGCTTCGTTTGAAATTGCCGGGCCGGATTAAGAGCAGGCGATCATCCGGCCAAAGGAAATTTACCCCACCACAATGCTACAGAACTCAAACTCTGATGGCAAGGTTTCATTATATCCCGCGATGGATGCGGCGTGTTGATTTCCACACGGGCAGGTTCTAAACGTTCTATCCCGATCATTACGGATGTTGAAATCCACAACAGACTGGCCGATTTGCTACCGTACTTTTCCCCGCGCCGACACTTTCCAGGTACCCTCAACCTGCCCGTTGCGGAGGAGAAATACTTCGTCATGCATGTTGACGCACGCACACACGTGGTTGGGAATCACGGTAACAACTTCTCCCACGTGGAAGCTGTGCGAGGAGCGAGTGATGTCAAGATGGCCGTGTTCCTCATTCAGCTTGATCAGAGCGGCATCCGGATCTTCAACCACATACCCGTGCCCCGTGGCGGGCCCCGAGCCAAGACCGTCTGACGACAATGTTTTTGATCCGGCATCAATCATCGCGCGCCCCGGCACCGCCGTAGAAACGACTGTTGCCACTACCCGCGCCGCGCAATCCTCAAGCTTGCAGGCACCCTGGTAATAGGTGTTCAGGTCGTTGTAAGCGTAAGTGCCCGGGCGGATTTCCGTAAAGCCGGGAATTTCATGCGACAAAAATGCCGAGGGCGTAGAGCCGCCGGAAACGATTTCTACCTCTACGCCGGCCTTGCGGAACGGTTCGAGGGCTTTTTCAACCCTTTCAGCCACCTGCCTGGTTTCTTTTTCGCGGTCTACTTCAGCCCCCCAGATGTTGCCGGGAAAAGTCATCAGACCACGGAACCTGAGGCCGGGCAGCTTTTCAATCCTGCGCGCGAGTTCCAGGCATTCGGGCCCGGGAATCAAACCACAGCGCCGCATTCCCACATCGAACTCCACCAGTACCCCTACAGTGGCGCCCACTGCACTAGCCGCCCGCGAGAGCATTTGGGCCGTATCCTCGTTATCCAGCGAGAGCAGGATGCTTCGTTCGCGCGCAAGAGCGGCTATCCGGTCGAGCTTTTCAGTTCCCCAGATAGGATAGGCTATCAGGATTTCTTCCAGGCCCGCGGTGGCCATCACTTCCGCTTCACCTACTTTGGCGACGGTCAATCCCACCGCTCCGCGGTCCATCTGCATCCGCCCCACTTCCGGGGTCTTGTGGGTCTTGGTATGGGGCCTCAAGCCGATACCATGCTCACGGCAGTATGCGGCCATCCTGTCGAGATTGCGCTCCAGAATGTCCAGATCGATGGTGAGTGCGGGTGTCGGGAGTTGCTGGTAGTTCATCGTTCATCATCCTTACTTGTGCTTACGCGACTTTTTGACTCGGGCGATGCAGTCAATTTCTACTTTGATTTTCGGCATGCTGACGCCCACCGTAGTGCGGGCAGGTGGGTCCTTGGGGAAATACTTCGCGTAGACCTCATTCATGGCGGCGAAATTCTTCATGTCGGAAAGAAAAACCCCGCAGCGGACAACATCCTTCATGGAACTGCCCGCCGCTTCCAGGATCGCCTTAATATTCTCCAGCGTGCGGCGTGTTTCTGACCTAATGTCGCCCAGTTCCAGTTCATTCGTTTTGGGGTTCACCGCCGCCTGACCGGCGACAAAAACAAAGCCGTTGGCGACGATGGCCGGGGAGTAAGGCCCGCGAGGCCGAGGTGCTTTCTTGCTTTTAACCACTTTGCGCATGTGAGCTCCTGTCGATAGAGATTACGGCTCTCGCCGAATTTTCAATGTTCCCAATGGTCTGCCAAAAAAATTGCCTGACCGCGTGATAATCGCCGAAGAATCCACAAATTCCGGAGCGGCCTTCTATGCCAGTTGGCCACCGTCCACAAACATCAGGATGCCGTTTACGTAATCTGCGTCAGACGATGCCAGAAAGGCCGCCGGACCGGCAATATCTTCAGGCTCGCCGATACGCCCAACCGGAATCAGGTCCTTATACTTGCTCATGAATTTCTTGTCCTTCATGATCGGTTCCGTCAGGCGTGTATGGATGAGGCCCGGCCCGATGGCATTGGAGTTGATCCCGTAGTGCCCCAGTTCGCGCGCCAGCGTTTTGGCCAGCAGGAAGAGGCCGGCCTTCGAAGCGTTGTAGGGAGCAAGTTCAGCCTCTGCGTCCCAACTGTTGGTGGACGCCATAAAAACCATCTTGCCCCTGTGGCGGCGAATCATGTGCGGCGCAACTTCACGCGCAACCAGAAAGCCGCCCTTCAAATTGATATCCAGGGTCGCGTCCCAGTGTTTCTCGTCGGTTTTGGTAAAGGGAACCAGCTTGCCAACTCCGGCAACGTACATCAATACGTCAATGCGATTCTGCCATCGCATCGTCTGAGCTACCATCCGCACAACATCGCGCTTCCTGCGGACATCGCAGACGGTGGTGCGGACCGAACCGCCTTCATGGGCAATTTCCTGCTCTGTACGCAACATCATCCCTCGGTCAATATCGCCAATCATTACGTTGGCGCCTTCGCGCGCCAGGCGGACTGCAATGCCTTTGCCGATTCCCTGCGCGCCGCCCACCACCAAGGCGCATTGGCCACGAAATCGATCTTGAATGAAATTCATATTTGCTGGTGACTCCATTACGCCATTCGGAACGAAGTTCGGAAACTTCGATGGCAAAATCTATCGCAGCGGTAGCTTCAGGACGCCACCCCGCGACACCATTTCGCGGTTACATTCATCAATCCGCACTGCCGTCTGAAAAGTTTACTAGGTTCCTGAGGCAGACTCCCAGTATAATTGGCCGCCACGCAGTCGTAAAGCTTTTGCATTCGGTTTAGGAGGATAAGAGCGGCAGGCAATTAAACACATGCCGCACGCTGATTTCCCTGGTTTTTACGTAAACGG
>JBJKQZ010000574.1:0-2561 GCA_046704865.1 Terriglobia bacterium | reverse complement strand
TCCCGGAACTTCTGCGGAAAAACCTTGTAGTTGAAGCTGGAAACCGTCTGGTTGCCAGCGTCATCACGCGCAACAATCTGTGCGGGAGTTTTCGGGTCAACATTGTAAGGGTAGGCGAAAAGGCACATCCGCGTGTCAGGAAGAGACTTTTTCACTGGCCAGCTCCGGAAGAAATAGGAGCCCACCTGGATTCCCGATTCCGTTGTTCCCGGGGTAACTTTGAAAAGCACAAGGTCGCAGCCTCCCTGGTTCACGTAGACCTGCGGAGTGAGTACTGAAATCTGCGGCGGGTGAAATCGCACCGGCAAGTCGAGTTTGAGTTCGCTCCTTCCGCCGCGAAAGAACCGTCCCCAGGAATTGTTTGTGGCCACAATTTCCAGCGTCGCCCGACCTTCCTTAAGATCAGGAATGCTCTGCTGGCTGATTTGAGCTTTGAAATTGCCGCTTGAGAGAGGATGCTTCGCCCAAAACTTCCACCATGAAGGGATAGAAACTTTGTGAATTTCACTTTGCAACGGGAGTGAAAATCTGTGGCCGCCCTGCTGGATATCGATACTGACGTTTTTCAGTGAGTACTCTTTATCATGGACGTCGAATTCAATCGTCGTCTGCTTTCCAATTCCCTTTACCGGTGTGCTGATTTTGATGACAGGAGCTTCATGGCTGAAAACTTTCCATCCGAGAATACCGATTGCGGCTATGAAAACGAGAAGTATGAAGATCCAACCCTTGCCTAACCCTGCGCTTGGTTGATGAAATGACTTCTTCAAAATCTGACCTCCTGTAATACCCCGATCGTGCCAACTTAAAAACTATACCATCCCGCGAAATTGCAGTGTTTGTTTCAAGACACCCGGTATTCCTGCGCGCATTCCGCGCCGGGCGGGAACGTACTGTGCTATTGCGGCGACTCTCCTTGGCAATCGTTCGCGGCACGCCCTACAATGGGTTTGTCCTGCTCCCCGGAGGATTCTAAGTGCAACATTACGATTTGTTGCTGGATCTTCTCATCCTGTTTGGATTTGCCACGCTTATCGCCGTGATTTTGCGGCGGGCGCGCCAGTCTGCCATTGTGGCCTATCTGCTGACGGGCATCCTGGTAGGACCATCCGGATTTCATCTGATCACCAACCGCGAAGCCATTGAGATCATGGCTGAAATCGGCGTGGCGCTGCTGCTGTTTACCATTGGCATGGAGTTTTCCCTGAACAAGATTGTCGCCATGCGAAAGCTGATCCTGGGCGCCGGCGGCCGCCAGGTACTGATGACCATCACATTGGTGGTGGGCGTGGCTTTTCTGGCAAGGCATCCCTGGAGGCAGGGGATTTACTGGGGATTTCTGGTGGCTGCCAGCAGCACTGCGATTGTCCTCAAGCTGCTTCTTGAGCGGGAGGAGTTGGAAACCATTCACGGCCGGGCCATTGTTGGCATCCTCCTGTTCCAGGACCTCTGCATCGTGCCCATGATGGCCATTCTACCTGCGCTCACCGCGCCATCTGGCGAGATTGCCCTGACCATCCTTTCCGCGCTGGCTAAAGTGATCGGGGCCGGGGCGTTGATCCTGTTTGCCGCCCGCTATTTTTTCCCGCTTTTGTGGAACCGTATCGTTGAGGTCCGCAATCAGGAAATCTTTATTATTGCCGTCATCTTTTTCAGTCTGGGAACCGCGTGGGCGTCCGCCGCACTCGGCCTCTCACTCGCGCTGGGAGCATTCATCGCCGGCATGGCTCTTTCAGAATCATCCTATGCATATCAGATCCATGCGGATATCCTTCCATTTCGCGACAGCTTCAACAGCCTGTTCTTCATATCTGTAGGCATGCTGCTGGATTTGCGGTTCGTCCACGGCCATTGGGTTATCGTGATTGCCATTGCCGCTTTGATTTTCGGGCTCAAGGTGATTACGGGCGCTGGCTCTCTTCTCTCAATGGGCTTTGCGGCGAGGAAATCTTTGCTTGTGGGTTTAGGCCTGGCGCAGGTAGGAGAATTCAGCTTTGTTCAGCTGCATCAGGGCGAGCGGCTGAATCTTGTTCCGGCGGCCGAGTACCAGATTTTTCTGGCGGCAGCCATCATCACCATGTTGCTGACTCCCACCATCATTCAACTATCGCCCGCCATCGCAACCCACATGCCGGAGATTCGGCGGTTGCGACGATTCCTCCCCGAGCCCGGCGAGTTTGAACTGGCGGCCCAGGCAGCGCCACTGCGCGACCACGTCATCATCTGCGGCTATGGCTTGAATGGACGCATGCTGGCACAGTCCCTGAGGCGCAAGGGCATTGCTTATCTTGTTCTCGAACTGGACCCGGGCATTGTGAAACGCGCCACGGCTGAGGGAGAGTCGATCTTTTTCGGTGACAGCACCAAAGCCGACATCCTGGAGAAGGCTGGCGTAACCCGGGCGTGTGCGCTGGTGTTTGCCATTTCTGATCCATTCGCCTTGCCACGGGCTGTAGCCACCGCCCATGCCCTGAATCCCCGCCTCGTCACCATTGTGCGCACCACGCGTGTTGAGCACACTCAGGCGCTGGAAGCCGCGGGAGCTTCCCAAGTGATCGCTG
>JBJKQZ010000573.1:0-2860 GCA_046704865.1 Terriglobia bacterium | reverse complement strand
TTCGTGCCGCTGCAGTCAGGCGGGCGCAGTATGTTGCATGGCCCATCCGGCCTGGCAGTCGGAATCCAGTGTGCGCGGCCCGCTCAGGTCTGGCCGCATTTTCAACTGCCTGTCGATCTTCGATACGATTTTGCTGATCCTCTTCTCACTTGCCCAAAGACCTTTCTCAATTGCCTGAACATCTCACCGTGTTATCACAATCAGCAGACCCAACGCGGGTGGCCATCGCTTCGGGTCTTGCCGGTTCCTGAACTTGCCGGGGTTGACCTTAAGTGCCTCAAGAAGGACCTTGCAGCATTTCATAAGCCGCCGGACCCCTCAGAAGACTGCGAACAGGGTATCCTGTATGTTGGAGCGGACACCGCCGGTCAGGACATAATGTCGCGCCAACCGCGGTGGAGTGAGCGAAACGGGGGCGATAAATCCTGCGTCCTGTGCCACCATATGAAGATGGGGCGTGAGGAATCCCGGCTGCCAGGAATGCCACAAGGGGAACTTGAATTATGCCCAGGCCTGGAACCTGCAGTACTGTAGCCGCGCAGTAGCACGGCGGCTTGTAGTGATGCTGCCGGCAACGCTGCCCGCGACAAATGAGGCCAGATAACCTCATTTTTATTAGACTTTATGCATTGACACGGAAAGGAGATTCGTAAATGAGCAGACTTGTACCACCCCATGGAAGTGCAGATCTGAAGCCGCTGCTGCTGGGCCCGGAGCAAAGGAAAGAGGAAGCCAAAAGGGCCGCCGGCCTGAAAAAGGTTCCTCTGACCAGCCGTGAGACCGGTGACCTGATCATGATGGGAATCGGCGCCTTCACGCCGCTTGACGGCTTTATGGGAAAAGACGATTGGAAGGCCTGTTGTGAGCGATTCGCGCTGCCCAGCAGGAAAGATCTTTTCTGGCCCATCCCGATCACGCTTTCCGCCACCGAAGACCTGGCGAAGTCTATTTCCATCGGCGAGGAAGTGGCCCTTTGGGACACCGAAACAGAAGAGCTGATGGGCACCATGAAAGTCGCCGAGAAGTACAGCATCGACAAGGAACTTGAATGCAAGGAAGTATTCAAGACGGTTGATCCTGCGCATCCCGGCGTCCAGAAGGTGATGGAGCAGGCGCCCGTCAACCTGGCTGGCCCCGTCAAAGTGTTTTCGGAATCGTTTTTCCCGACGGAATTCCAAGGAATTTATCAGACTCCCGCCGAAGCGCGGAAGCTTTTCAATGACAGGAACTGGAGCACGGTTGCGGCGCTGCAACTTCGCAACCCGATGCACAATTCGCATGCCTATCTGGCCTGGATTGCCATTGAAGTCTGCGACGGCGTCTATATCCACCAGTTGCTCGGCAAGCTGAAACCGGGTGATATCCCGGCAGACGTGCGCGTGCGGGCGATTGACGCGCTGGTCAACAAGTATTTCCGGAGGGACCGCGTAATCCAGGGCGGCTATCCCATGGAGATGCGCTATGCCGGACCTCGCGAGGCCCTGCTGCATGCCGTGTTCCGCCAGAACTACGGCTGCTCGCACCTGATTGTCGGCCGCGACCACGCCGGCGTGGGCAACTATTACGGCCCCTTTGACGCCGAGAAGAGTTTCCAGGAAGTACCTGCCGGCGCGCTTGCCAACCAGCCGCTGGCCATGGACTGGACGTTTTACTGCTATGAATGCAAGAGCATGGCATCCATGAAGACTTGCCCGCATGAAAGCAAAGCCGTCATCGATGACGACGGGAACTACAAGGGCGGCGCCAGGCTTCTGCTTTCCGGAACGCTGCTGCGCAAGCTGATGAGCGAGGGCAAACCGGTTCCGGCGGAGTTCTCAAAGCCTGAAGTGATCGCCATTCTGAAAGAGTATTACGACAACCTTGACGAAAAAGTGGAGGTAAAACTTCACAACGCGGCAACCGGCGCGACGGCGAAAAAGTAAGCTTCGCCAGCGCCTCATCCTGCTCCTGCCGCCGGAAACGCAAGGAACGGCTCCAGCGTGGGCCGTAAGATGGGAGCTTTGCCTTGCATGTTTCTGGTGGCAGCCGGCGCTTTCCTCATCCGGGCTATTTTATGAGTGAGCTTTATCCCGTTTTTCTCAAGTTGAAAGGGCGAAAGGCCCTGGTGGTTGGCGCCGGTGGCATTGCTGCTCTGCGCGTGAAGCATTTGCTCAGCGCGGGAGCTACGGTCACCGTGATTTCACCGGAAGCCGATGCTGAGATTGATGAGCTGGCGAGAGCAAAATCGATCGTCCTGATCCGCCGCGTGTTCAAGCGCAGCGATCTCAACCACAACTATTTTATTGCGATCGCCGCAACCAATGACTCGAGTGTGCAGCAGGCGGTTTTTGAAGAAGCGGAGCGGCACGGAATCCTGTGCAACGTGGTCGATAAACCCTCGCGCTGCAACTTCTACACTCCAGCCGTGGTCCATCGTGGCGAACTGAAGATTGCCATCAGCACCAGCGGCCGCAGCCCTTCGCTGGCGGGGAAGCTTCGCGAGTATCTGGAAGAAGCCGTTCCCGAAAACGCCGCCGACCTCACTGAGATGGTCGGCCTTTTGCGCTCCAGGCTGCGCCTCGAAATCCCCGGCGATCTGGAAACACAGAAGAAGCTGGTAGGCGACTTTGTTGAGAAGGTTTTGAAGAAATGAAACGCGCGGCCAGGTCCGCGGTTGAATTGAATCTCACCAGATCAGTGCGGCGCGCACCTTGCCGCTGAGCACGTCCGGATCAAGGTCGTAGCCGAATCCCGGTGACGGGCTGAGGTCAAGGAAGCACTTCTGCGGCCGCGGCTCGCCCTTCAGCAGCGGATTGCCGCCCTGGGGAACGTTGTCCACAAATTCCGCCCGCGGGGCGTTGTGCGTGGACATTTCAAAGTG
>JBJKQZ010000572.1:0-5897 GCA_046704865.1 Terriglobia bacterium | reverse complement strand
GGAATCCAGCAGTACTGATTGCCTTTTCTTTGTCAGGACATAACGACTCACTGGCAATCCTGACACTGCTGGCAGCGATCTTATTTCTAATTATAGGCAGTCGGAGCGCCCTGTCAATCGGGTTTCTAACCCTTTCGGTCCTGTCCAAGCTCTTCCCCGTTTTCCTGCTGCCGGCATTCCTCAAGCGCACCCGATGGGCCTACGCAGCTCTTTTCGTTGCCGTCGGCTTGCTGGCCTATCTGCCTTTTCTGGGCGCAGGAGGCCATTTGTTGCGGGGACTCTCCGATTTTGCAGCCGAATGGCAGGGTAACGACAGTCTTTTCAGACTTTTTCAGGCCGCGGGAAATTCCACCCGTCAGGCTCAGCTTGTTGCTGGAATTCTCCTGTTGCTGCTGATTGTTTATGTCCTCAAGTCCAAGATGGACATTTTCCAAGCCAGCCTCGTCATACTCGCGGGGCTGCTATGCCTTTCATCAAATGCCTTCCCCTGGTACTTCACGTGGTTCATTCCCTTCCTCTGCTTTTGCCCCAGCCCTGCCCTGCTTCTACTGACCGTCACAGACGTCCTGGGATATTCGCCCGTGATCGCCTATGCTGCGGGCGGATCGTTTTCCAATTCGCCATTGATACAGATTCTGGAATATCTGCCGGTTTACGCTTTGCTCGGGTATGAGGTCGCCAGACACTTCCAGCGCCGGCAGGCTGAATAGCAGCGGTCATTTGCCCAGAAACCCTGGCCGTTTAAACCTGTACGGTTACGCTGGTTTCAGTGCGGACGACCGGGCGATAAAGGGTATCGCGTTCGAAGGGTTCAAAGCCGGCTTCCTTGATCAGCCGGATAATCTGCTGGCGGGTCATCACCTGCGGAGTCTTGGCGCCTGCATCGTGATAAATCTTTTCTTCGGCAACGGTCCCGTCGATGTCGTCGGCGCCAAAACGCAGGGCAATCTGGGCGACCCGCGGAGACATCATGATCCAGTACGCCTTGATGTGAGGGAAGTTATCGAGCATCAGCCGGGACACGGCAATATTCTTCAAATCCATGAACCCGGAGGTTTCATCCCATTCCACCATCTTGCCGAGTTCCGTATTGGCCGGATGGAAGGCCAGCGGGATGAAGGTCTGAAAGCCTTTGGTCTGGTCCTGCAGGCCGCGGAGCTGAATGAGATGGTCCACCCGGTCTTCCGAACTTTCAATGTGGCCGTAAAGCATGGTTGCGGTTGAGTGGAGACCCAATTCATGCGCGGTCCGGTGAACCTTCAGCCACATGTGGGCGCCGATCTTGTGGTCGCAGATCACACGCCTGACCGCAGGAGCAAAGATTTCCGCCCCACCGCCTGGCAGCGACCCCAATCCGGCTTCCTTGAAGCGCTCCAGGATTTCACGCACCGTCATCCGCGTGATATGTGCGTAATAGGCAATTTCAACTGCTGTAAAGGCCTTCAAATGGACTGAGGGGAAGCGCTCTTTCAATCCGTGAACGAGATCCACGTAATACTGAAATGGCAGGTCGGGATGCAGGCCGCCGACAATGTGGAATTCTGTGACGGCTTCCGTCCAGTTTTCTCCGGCCGTCCGGAAAGCATCCTCCAGCGCCATGGTGTATGCGCCCGGTGCGTCCGGTTTGCGGCCAAAGGCGCAGAGCTTGCAACTGGCCACGCAGACGTTGGTGGGATTGATATGCCGGTTCACATTGAAATGCGTGCGCTTGCCGTGGAGCTTTTCGCGCACGTGGTGCGCAAGATAACCGATGGCCAGCAGGTCGCTCGAATTGTAAAGCGCGACACCGTCATCAAAGTCCAGGCGCTCACCGGCAAAAACCTTGTCGGCGATGGGTTGCAGATTTGCGTCTTCCAGGCGAAGGTTCAACACGATAAGTCCAATCCTTAAGATTTGGGGGCCAGATGCCGAAAATGATATTTTACGTCCCCTTGCTGCGGGATGCAATCCGGCAGCGAAGAGGAAAATTCCGGGGCGGAAGAAAGGGTTTCACGCGGCAAAAAATCCCAAAAGTTTATGCTAGTCTGTTTGGTAGACAATCGGCGTGTGGGCTCTGCGCAAAGACGCAAAATCCATTGAGTGAATAGCGCCCCGCCAGAAATCGGGGCTTGGTCTTGACAACGGGGTTAAGATAAGATTTCGCGATTTGATAAGGCCGATTGAGTTAATGAATGTGCCATGAGGAATTTTGACTTAGAATTCCTAGAGGCGCGTGAACAACATGCAACTGGACGAAGCCAGATTCGCGGAACCTCGGCAGGAAGCAGCCTTCTTCTACGGCTTGTTTCTGCGCGGGCAGCCGCTCCAGAAACTGCGGGCGGATATCGACGTGCCGCCGCACGTTCTGGAAAAGTGGAAACGCCAGGCGCATCGTGATCCCACCGCAAAACCCATGGTCGAACGCGTTCTCAACTACCGCAAGCACGTCCTGGCCATCTTCGATTCGCTCGTCTTCCGCGAAATGGCCACTCCCTACCGCACGCAATTATTAATTCAATTCCGCAATAGAATGTAATGAGAAGATCTCCGGTGCATGCCGGGACACTGGTTAAAATCGCTTTGTTAGTGGTTGATTCCGAGCCCGGGGGAAATCTCGGCGTACGTCCATTCCCGGACCTTCAACGTACCAGGATGGCTGCCGCCCAAGTCAGGAAAAACAGGACGCTGATGTAGCCATTGATGGTGAAAAAGGCGGCGTTCACGCGGGAGAGATCAGAAGGTTTCACCAGCAGGTGTTCGTAAGCCAGCAGCGCGGCCACCAACGCCAGACCGCCCAATGCAATCCATCCCAGGCCCGACATCTGCGCCACCATCACCAGCAGCGCCAGCATCAAAATGTGCAGAGCGGCTGATGCATAAAGGGCCGCGGCAATGCCGAATTTTTTGGGCATAGAATGCAGGCCCATGGTGTGGTCAAACTCGACGTCCTGGCAGGCATAAATGATGTCAAACCCCGCAACCCACAACGTGACGGCCACGCCCAGAAAAATGACGGCCCAATTGACGTCACCGCGCAGCGCAATCCAGGCTGCCACAGGTGAAAGCCCCAGGCACATCCCGAGCACAATGTGGGACAGCAGCGTGAACCGCTTGGTGTAGGAATAAAGCAGCAAAAGTGCCAGCGCCACCGGCGAAAGTTTGAACGCCAGCGGATTCAGTTCCCACGCAGCCAGTACCAGCAGCGCCGCAGACACTGCTGTAAACGCCGCCGCAAAACGCAAAGTCAGGTGCCCGGCCGGCAGCGCGCGTTTTACGGTACGGGGATTCCTGGCGTCAAAATCGCGGTCGGCAATTCGGTTGAAGGTCATCGCCGCGCTGCGCGCGCCCACCATCGCCACAACAATCCAGAAAACCTGACTCCAGGTGGGCCAGCCCTGCGCGGCCAGCATGGCGCCGGTCAGCGCAAATGGCAGAGCGAACACCGAGTGCTCCACCTTGATCATCTCCAGGGTGATCTTGAGCTTCCGCCACGCCTGTCCGGCGATTGAGCCGGGCGACTGCCCATCGGTTGGAAACATCTGAGTTTCTTCAGCCATAGAGAATTGTTAATTCTACCGCAAGAGCCGCCGGCTCGGGAACAGAGTTTGGCAGCCAGCAACGGCCACCATGGGTAAACCCGGCGGGGTTCCTGCTGCACGGTTACATCACTGAAGTCTTCCCTGCGTGCGGCGGAAGGCCGCGTGGTGGAATCCGATACCGGATGTACTTGCTGGGCGCTGACTGTGCGTGAAGCGTGGGCCACAGGTTCTTGGGGTCGGAATTGAAAATCTCGTCGCCGTCAGCCTGAATTCTGTACCAGCCTCCGCGGCGGATCTCATCATCCAGCTGCCCCGGCCCCCACTGGGCACGCCCCAGGAACAGGCGCGGCATGGAACCAGGCGACTGAGTCTTATAGGCCTTGGAAATCAGGTCAGAATCGAAGGTCAAATAAACATTGCCATACAATTTAACCGCATTATCAGGAGCCGTTTGGGAATGAAAAACGATGCTCGGTGTCCGTATATCCACAGGTCCGCCAAAATACGCTTCATCCGTGCGATTCTTGAATTCCGGACTGTCTGGAAACAGCTTGCCCAGGGTCAGACGGGTAGGTTTGTTGATGATCAACCCCACGATCAACTGCGTTTCGTTTTCCGGCAGCATCAGAACAACCGAATGCCGGAAAAAGGGGTCTTGCACCTGATTGCGCGCAACCAAAAGATCGACTTTGTTCTTGTTGCTTTCAGCGCCGTTCGCGCGAGGGCCGAAAAAAACAGCCAGAAAGCAGAGAGCCACAACGCCCGCCGCCCTTTTCAAGCACCTTGCGAATGTGACGCTGGATTGTCTGCCGCTGGCTTCGTTCTTATAGAGATTGTTCACACCGGGCTGGCGCTTATGGAATTTCATCACTTGTGATTCCCGGCCTGCATGCCCATGACCGAAAGGCTGACTGGCGCTATGTTATCGCAGAACCTTCATTGATTCCAACTGAAGGTCGGATTCCTGGCCACAAGCAATGACTGATCAGAAAATGTGCAACCGCAGCGTCAGATATTTTCTGGGGTTGGTACGGAATTCCGTGAGGAACTGCCTGAGCGACGTGGAAGCGGAAAGAAGATTGTTATACATTGCAGGGTCGGTTGAGAGCTTTCCCAACGTTCCCTGGCCACGGTCAATCCGCTCCGTAATCACATCAACGTGGTGCGCAGTTTCATTCAGGTTGTTATAGAGGCTCGGGTCCTTGATCAATTTTCCAAGCGTGCCTTTGCTCTCATTAATGCTGGCCATCAGCGCGTTGGCTTTTTCCGTGGCCTGGTTGACGTTGTTGTAAATGGAAGGATCATTGATAAACCTGGCCGCACTGCCCTTGCCATGCTGGACCTCATCCAGAACCTGATTGACCTTGTCGAGCGCTGCAACTGTCCGGTTGTAAAATGTCTCGTCGGTCAGGAGCTTGCCCAGCGTACCATGTCCCTCTTCAACCTGCGACATCAGCTTCTGAGCCTCAATGGCGGTCTTGTTCAGGTTGTTGTAAAAATTCTCCTCGTAGATAAGCTTGCCGATGGATCCCTGGCCGTGCTGGATCTGCTTGGTAATATCGTTTAAAGTGCTGCTCAGGACTCGAAGGTTTGAAACCACGTCGTTGGCGTTCTGAACGATCTGCTTCATGTCCGCTTCTTCATGGCTCTGGACCGTGCCGCCATCAGGGATGGGCTTGGCGCTGGGGCCGCCCCGGCTGATGTCCACATAGGCCTCTCCCAGCAACCCAACGGTTTCGATGGTGGCCACTGAGTCCGTCCTGATCTGGTCCTGATACCTCTGTGTCACCTTCATGTCAATCTGGACCGCTTTGCTGGGGTCAGTAAAGGGAGAAAGCTTGATGTCCGTCACGTTGCCAACCACAATTCCTGCCACCCGCACCTGGGCGCCGTCGCGCAGGCTTTCCGCGCCTGAAAAGTAGGTCTTAAGCTCATAATGGCGCGTCAGGAAGCCTACCTGGCCGCTGATAAAAAAAACGCCAACGGCAAAGACGATCAGGCCGGAGATGATAAGCACTCCAACGCGGAGCTGGGTCCAGGTAAGTTGTTTGCGTTGAGGCATAATTCCTCCCTTCCAGAATCACTCCTAAGACCTATATTTTAGTCCAACTATGACCCTGGGCGACGCTACCGGAGAAACTCCAGAAGGTATGAATCCTGGGTGGCAACTACTTCATCCGGCGTGCCGTGGAAATAGACGGCCCCCTCTCGCAGCACCAGGAATCGAGTTGGGGTCGCGTGCCCACCTGCTCCGTTCCCTCCAATTGGCACCAACTCCCCCGCATCCTTGGAGTACGCGAACCTTGCCAGCCAGAACGCATCCTGAAGGCGATGCGTCACCACAATTGAGCTCACACCCTGCACGTCACGGAGCTTGAG
>JBJKQZ010000571.1:0-2926 GCA_046704865.1 Terriglobia bacterium | reverse complement strand
GCTGTAAATATGCCTGCGATCTCTCCTGAGGAATACAAGAAGCTCGACCCTTACATTCAGCTGGGTGAAAAACTGGGCGCCTTTGTGGCGCAGATAGCAGGCGAGCGCCTGGACGATGTCAAAATCTGTTACGATGGCGGATTGGCCGAACTCAATACCCATCTTGTGAAGAATGCGGTACTGAAGGGAGTTCTGCGGAAGCCACTGCTGGGTGAGATCAACCTGATCAATGCCGCAGGTCTGGCGCAGGAGCGGGGAATTGAGGTCGTCGAGATCAGGAGCGCCCGGCGCGCGGCTTATTCGAATTCGCTGGGTATCGCACTCCGCACGGAAACGGATTCGCCCTCCGTTCTGGGCATGGTTGGCATGCGCGGGTTGCGTATCCTTGGCATCAGCGATATCGATATTGAGGCGCCACTGAAAGGGTTTCTGCTTTTTATTCGCAATCAGGATGTGCCCGGCGTTATTGGCCGTGTGGGGACCATCCTGGGCGAGAAAAAGGTCAATATCGCCAGTTTTGCCCTGGGACGGAATCAGCAAGCCGGAGACGCTGTCGGGCTGGTCAATGTGGATGGTCCGATTGCGATGGATGTTCTTGACGAAATCCGCCGCGTGCCAGCGGTTCGGTTTGCCTGCGTTGTAGAGATCTAGCGTGCTGGTGGGAGCTTTGAGGTTATCCGCCGCGTCGTATCGGCCTTCTACTCAAGTTCCTCAATCCTGATCAGGAAATACCTGAGCAAGCCTTCGCGGAACCTGGAAACCTCATACCAAAGCCGGCACCTGACTTCGCGATGCCGATGAGAGACGTAGATGAACCGCTCTTCGGAAACTGTCCAGGACATAGGACTGCCCCCCGATGCGAAGGACCCTTGCGAGTATGATGAGCAAGTCGCGTGCCAAAATTCTTGCTATCGAGTGTTCTATCAGAAGCACTTGCGCCCCCCTTGCGGAGCGTTTGCACGAAACGGTGTTCGTGACGTGCAAGGTTTTGCGCGGCCATGCTTTGCCAAGCTGCCTTTCAAGCGATTGATGTGATGGGGATTAATTGCCCGGCACGCATCTAAAGAGTGATATGTGACTGGGGGAGGGTGGTCAGGTTCTGTTATTCAGACCGGCCTTTGCCCGGATTTTCCTGATCGTCGAATACAAGCCGAAGCAGATCATGGCAACGATCACGGCATAGACCCAGGCGGGAATGTTGCGCCCCACGATCAGCAGGTAGAGATACGCAGAGATGAAAAAAAATGAAGCGGAAAGTACCGGGACGACGATGGATTTCTTCTTGCGCAGATTGCTGGCGATCCATGCCACGCAAAGTGTGAAAAAGGGAATGGCGCCAACATAAATGCTGCCAAAGATAACAGGATTGACGTTGTATTTTCTTCCCAGTGCCGCGAACCAGTCTCGAAACCAGTTCTTCAACCAGTTGTACCCAAGCTGAATGGTCGAATAACCTTTGCCCTGGCCGGACTGGTCATTCAATCCCCAGTGATAGGTCATATAGTGGATTTCGAAGTTGCTGTTTCTGAGCTCTGCTGTTTCCCGCGGCGGGCCGAATCTGAGCAGAAAGCCACGAAGCCCGCCTGGGTAGGCCTCAAAATCCTTCGCGTACCATTTGAAGATCGGACTGACAATTACTTCGCGCTGATAGGGCAGAAATTGATTCAGCGACGGGTTCGCCAGCCATTCGTGTACATTGGCATCCAGTTGCTGGTCCAGCCTGCCGGCCACTTAGGCGTCACGCCGGAGTGGCGGACAACTGAGTGAAGCGCATACCAGGGCGGAATGAATTCTGGGGTCCTTCATTCCCCGGAGGCGAGTCTCGATTTCATCCAGAGAGACCGCTTCACCTGCCAGCTGAAATCGCCTTGCCTGGAACGGCCTCGATGTGTCCCAGATGCTCTTTGTCGGGTAATTTTCAACAATCCACTCCATGGTCATCGCATTGTACGCGTTGATTAACAGGGCTTCTTTGGCGGCCTGAGAAAGCGGCTCACTGCCCTGCTTGCCGAGGCTTGAGACGTAACCGCGGAGTTTCTTCCAATCCTGCTGTTTCAGCTTTGCGTAATCGACAAGGTGTTCCTGATTTACGTACTCGCGCAGGATTGCGTCCCAGGGTGAAGGGTCAACTTGTGGCAGGAAGCCTCTGGCTGTTGGGAGCAGCAGAAAGAGCAACGCCATCATCGATTGTAACTTCACAGGCTTAGCCTCTCAGGGATTGGACAAACCGAGTACGCACTTAAGATCGGGTGGAAACCGAGTGCCGACTGTTTGCGTCCCCCGTACTAATGATGAGCGAACTCAGTATTTGTTGCACGAAAACTTTGTGGGCCCCGCGGTTATATCACACTGATTGAGAACAGCATTGGAAGAGACACCTGTAACCTCAGGATGGCTCCTGGCAACCGCTGGGACGCCCCTTGGTGTCCTGTTTGCGATGCCGGGTTAACCAGCGGCCAAACAAAACCTGTTGAAATGGCATGGCAATGTTTTAGGAATCGAATTAGTTATAGTGCCATTGCTTGACGTTCGCGTCTGGAGGCGCGTTCGCAACGATGTGGTCAGCCATCATGCGAACCATGTTTTCCTGAGTGGTTGGTTGCCAACCATGCCCTTTTTCGGGCCGGCCAAATTCAAACGTCCCGTCGTAATAGGGATTGGTGGTGCTCTTCAGGAATTTCTCCATGTCGTAGCAGGCAAGGTTCAGGTAATAACTATCCATATCGCCCACATAGATGTGGATTTTCCCCACCAGGCTTGGACCGATTTCGGGCCAGTTCTGCTGGAGATAATGGGTGAGGTCGTAGCCGTGGTCCCGCATATAATTGGCAACACTGTGATCGATTTTCCCCGTGCGCTTGTCCCAAACAGGCTTGGGGTAGCCATCTGCGCCTACCGGCCCGTACACTGCTTCCCAGGCTTCAAG
>JBJKQZ010000570.1:0-2910 GCA_046704865.1 Terriglobia bacterium | reverse complement strand
ACCCCGCTCGAGGCACGGAAAACCCCTCACGCGTGCGGCGCATCAAGCACAAGCAGCCTGGCAAAGCTTATGGATAGTTTACTATACCGTCCGGCGCCCATTGGGTCAACGTGCCGCCTTGGCCATTTTACAGTTAAACCTACGGATTACTTTGGATTAGCGCCTTCGCGGCAATCGGCAGCCACAGCGGGAATCTGCCACGTCTCCGCACATTGAAAGCAGGTAAGGGTTAACGAAAAGAGTCCTAAATGGAGAAATCAAAGGAACGCGGTTGGCACCTAGAAAGGCTTGAGAACCTTTTTAAACATATGGAACGGACCCGACTTCTTTTTTGGAACAGTTTCAGTCTTTGTCTTGCCGTTGGATTCAGTTTGACCCTTCTCGCCTGAATCCTTCGAGTTCTTTTCGTCCGCCGATTTACTCTCAGACCCGGCAGGATCAACTGCTTTCCCGCCTTTCAAGGCGCCCTCGTCCACAGGCTGAACAGCAATTGTATTCCCTGAATTTTCACCGGATTGAGGATTCTTTGCCATCATCACTGGATTATTGGACTCATTGCTGAGGATGACGGGGCCACGGCGAGTCGCGCTGAGGTTCGGCGCGCTCGAAAACGTCCCCATAATCCTCTGCATCAGGCTCAGGCGGGTGTTGTGCAGTGCATCGGCCTGCGCCCGCACCAGCGTCGCTTTGGTTGGTTCCGGAATCGGCTGGTGTAAAGCGGCAAGTTGGTCCTTCGCATCTGGAACCAGAGGGCTCAATGGATAATCAGTCAGAATTCGAGCGTAGTACGGAATCGCGAGCTTGGGCTTTTTCATGCGCTCGTAAGTCTGGGCCAGATACCAGCATGCCTTGTCGGCTTCACTGAATGAAGGGTAATGGTCGACGATTTCAACCAGGCGGGAGGATGCTGCCGGGTTAGCATGCTTTTCATAGTAATATTGCGCGACTTCAAACTCGCCTTTCGCAAGCACTTCCTGCACTTCCCGCAATCGGGCCTTGGCGCGCGGCATCAGGGGGCTGTCGGAATATTTGAGCAGGAACTCTTTGAATTCCGCCTGTGCCAGCCGGGTCTGAGTAAGGTCCCGGTCAGGTTTGCCCATCAGGCGGAAGTGGGACATCGCCACGCGGTATTGGGCCATGGGTGCTTCCGGGGCTGTAGGGAAGAAAGTGATGAAATCTTTGTACTCCGACTCAGCCTCCGTAAGGCCGGCAGTTCCTCCTTGTTCGAAATAGGAATCTGCAATTGCCAGCTTGGCCTTTGCCAGATACTCACTGTCAGGGTACGTATTAAGCAGAGCCTGGAGCGTCAGCCGGCCAACATCATAGTGACCATGATTGATTGCATCAATTGACTTTTCGTAGAGAATCTTGTCAGGCTGCTGCCCAGTTGGCAGCAGGTTATCTGAAGTATCTCTATGCACAAAAAGCACGCACCCAGGCAAAATGACGACCATTGCCGCGATAACCATCATTTCGGCAGCCCTGAGCCACCCCCGGTGAGGATTCGCAGGGCATTGGACCCACTTCCCCACGGACGGTGTAGTGCCAGGTGTTTCTTGCCTTGAACTACCTGTCATGATTTCCTTATGAAAAGTCTTTTCTTTCCCGCAGCCGTTACGGCGATAAGTCTGGAACAAGAGACCGCCGTATGTATCTCAATTACTGAACAGGCGACTTGAGTTCATCCCCAGGAGCAGATGCGCTCCGGCTCAGCCCCCGCACAAGCTTCCGCACGGCCTCGCCCTGCTCGCTATTATCAAAGATGGCCGAACCCATGATCAGGATGTCTGCACCCGCGGCAAACAATTCCCCAGCCTGGCTCACTTCCATGTCCCCTTCAACCTGAATGCCAAATCTCATGCCGCGGCCCGCGCGCACTTTCGCAAAAGAAGCCACTCTACTGAGTGTCCGCTGCATAAACGTCTCTGAGCACATATCCAACAACACAAAGTCGAGGTCCGCCAGCACTTCGTAGCAATTGTCCACAGGAGTCGAAGCATTCAAGGCCACACCCACCGGCCTTCCCAGCTTCTGAGCTGATTCAATTGCGAGTATTAGATTTTGCGTTGCCTCAGGGTGGATTGCAAGAGAGTCCGCACCGGCTCTAACGAAGTCTTCGACATAGCGCTCGGGGCGCTCAATCATAAGGTGAACGTCCAGCTTAAGATGGGTCGCCTTGCGGATGCTCTTGACAACGGGCTGCCCTACAGAAATTTGCGGCCGGAAATGCCCATCCTTGACATCAATATGGATGGCCGATACCCCCAGAGCCTGAACCAGTTCCAGCGATTCCCCAAGCCGGGCGAAGTCTCCTGCAAGTATCGAAGGCACAATCGAGGCCATAAGCCAAAACACTGCGGTGGGCTCAGCTGACCCCATCCGGCTCAGCTTTCAGGCTAGCACACTTCTTCGAGTCGGGGAAGTGTTCGAGAGCTCACCGGTCCAGGATAATTTGGCCAGGCAGGGTGGCCCGATGAACCTTAAATTTGGAATCTGCAACCATTTCCCCCAAAGCTTCTGGCATGTGGCTCCGAGATAAAAACTGGCACTCAGCCCGGAATACCACGCAGGTTTTTCATTTCCACAAGGCTTTAATGCAAAATGGAGAATGGACAGAAAGGCAATCACCTGCTTTTGAATAGACTGCAGGAACACGTGTTCGGCTTTTGCCGCCGTGCCCGCCTGGCGTTTGGGAAAACCAGCGCAAGACGGCGAAACTCGCGTCACGCGTCATGCTGGCGCCCTAATGAATAGAGCAAATGCGTTCGCAGGACTCGCGTAAATTCCTCGATGGGCACAGGCATTTCCAGATAATCAACGGCGCCCAGTTGCATGGCCTCCAGATAATTGTCCATGTCTGAATTGCGTGCCAGGACCAGAACCGGGACGCTGCGATCCAACTCCATGGAG
>JBJKQZ010000569.1:0-4918 GCA_046704865.1 Terriglobia bacterium | reverse complement strand
GCGTGGAGGGCGGCAATGGCGGCCTGCAACTGATACGGCCCCACCCGGCCCAGCCGCAAAGCTTTCTCAACCTGCTCCAAACCGTCCCGGATCCGCTCCCGGTCCCATAGCGACCGGTCCTGCTCTTCGAGCGGGACCAATTCGCCCTCGGGGCTGATTCGCGCCGCGCGCCGCGAATCGTGCAAAAGCATCAGCGCCAGCAGTCCCAGGTTTTCCGGACTTTGCGGCGCCAGCTCGCAAAGGGTTCGAGCAAGACGAATAGCTTCTGCGCACATTTCACGCCGGATCAGGCTGTCGCCGGAGGTTGCTGTGTAACCTTCATTAAAGATCAGGTAGATGACCGCCTGGACTGAAGCCAGACGCTCGGGCAGCATGTGTTCCGGCGGAACTTCATAAGGAATTCGCGCCTCCTGAATCTTGCGCTTGGCGCGGACCAGCCGTTGCGCAAGAGTTGGTTCAGGCAGCAGAAATGCGCGGGCGATTTCCGGCGTTGTGAGCCCGCCAAGAGTACGGAGAGTGAGGGCCACCTGCGCTTGTGAATTCAAGGCAGGATGGCAGCAGGTAAAAATCAGTCGCAGGCGGTCGTCGGGAAAAGTCATTTCGTCATGGCTCGGATCGGGCGCAACCTCACGGACGGTCTCACGCAGCACCTCGTCCGCCTTGTCTCGCCGGGTGCGCTCGCGCCGGGCGTAATCAATCAACTTGCGATGGGCGGCGGCCGTGATCCACGCAGCCGGGTTGTTCGGGATTCCCTTTTCCGGCCAGTTGACCAGTGCTGAAGCAAGCGCGTCCTGCATCGCTTCCTCCGCCAGGTCAAAGGATCCTGACACACGGATCAGGCTGGCAATGATCCGCCCGGACTCCTGCCGGAAAACTGACTCGACAACACTGCGGAAATCATCCATCGGCACACTGCCCGCTTGCTGCGGTGATCATCCAGCCTGCCTCACCAAACTGCGGAGGGGCCTGACCTCTACGCAACCCGAGCCTCCGGCGCAGGCTGTTGGAATCTTTGCCGCCCACTCGAGCGCTTCGTCAAGGTCCTTGCAGTCGAGGATATAGTAGCCGGCAAGCTGCTCTTTGGTTTCTGCAAACGGCCCGTCGGTAACCAGAACTCCGCCATTCTCCGTGCGAACGGTCTTCGCGCTGTGGGTCGGCTCCAGCGGCGCGGCTCCAATCAGGATTCCACGCCGCGCTGTCTCCTCCATTACCGAACGGTGACCGGCCGCGATTCTTTCCTGCTCCTCCGGTGATCGGGACTCCATGGACTTTTCATTTGAATAGATCAGCAGCATATAGCGCATCTTTTCTTCCCCTTGCATTAAAGCATTGCGGCCTTGATTCCGCACGAGCGATTCAAAGTTTCCGGTGGAACTCAAACCGCCTGGTGCTCTTCTGGCCGTTCGCCAGGAAAGTCCAGTCCTCGATATGATGATTGGCGTCCACAATTGTAAATTTGACGCGAACCATATGTGGAGCTGAAGGGCTCGCGAGATTGGTTGCATCCCTGAATGCAAAGGCTATGACTTTTGGATCGGATGACGGAACCATGCGGAACCGAGGCTGGTTATGAGCTGCGCAATAGTGGGTAGCCATCAGTTCGCTTCCATTCATGTGAAACACTGTGACCATTTCGTGCGGCGTGCCTCTCATAAGATCGCTAATGAGGGCGGAGCCATCCGAAACGACGCGGAAGGACGTGTTCACGGGGATTTCTTTTCCATCCGCTTTCGTTGTGCCTTCCCATGCCCCCGCAAGCGCTTTTAGCCTTTCAAAGCCCGCGCTCGCGGTTGTAGACTGTCCCGCCAGATTCAGCAATTGCCCTTGCCCCAGAACCAGGAATATGGCCACGATCGCGGCCAGCTTCAGATTTTTCATTTGTCCGTCTC
Source organism: Terriglobia bacterium (assembly GCA_046704865.1). Classification (GTDB taxonomy): domain Bacteria; phylum Acidobacteriota; class Terriglobia; order UBA7540; family UBA7540; genus SCRD01. The sequence continues at coordinate 3,029 of JBJKQZ010000569.1, read as the reverse complement.
CTATTGAATTTGATTATCGTGCCCCTTCATTCATTCGACGCGCAGGCGCCTGTTGAATCGACAGGCGCTTTAGATTTTTTGTACCCGTCTCCCGGGATCTAAATTGCAGTGGATGGGTTGGGGCGCGTCAATTCACGGAGGGGCCGGACTTCAACAGAGCCTGACCCGCCGGTACAAACCATTGGAAACTTCGCCGCCCATTCGAGCGCCTCGTCAAGGTCCTTGCAGTCCAGGATAAAGTATCCTGCAAGCTGTTCCTTGGTTTCTGCAAACGGACCATCTGTAATCATCGTCTTGCCGTCCTGGATGCGAAGCGTTGTGGCGGTGGAAGTTGGTGCAAGAGGATCTGCAGCCTCAAAGACGCCCTGCCGCGTGGCCTCTTCGATGTAGCTAATGGCGGAGGATTCCGCTTTTGCCATCTCTTCAGCCGGAATCGCTTCTTTAAGTTGTTCATTATGGTAAATCAAGAGCATGTACCTCATTAAAGCCTCCCTTCAATTTCCTGTGGGTCATAGTGGCGCCCTTCGCCGCCTGGTTTTTTGGCCGGCGGCGAAAGCCGTTGCCTTGCGCTCCAATTTCTGGTTGAAAAACCTCCGGGCCGATTCATCAGATTGTTACCTGCTTGTTCCCGCGGGTCAATAACACTCAGCGGGCCTCGCCGACTGCCGCAAGCGCTGGGTATTTGTCATGGTGGCGAAGCCAGGCCATTTTCTGCGTGCCTTCCTGCCGGCCAAGCGGCGTCAGGTCAAGAAAGTTGTAGGTGTTCAGAAACAGGTCAAGGCCACGCTGATAAGTGGAATAAGTATGGTAAAGGCTTTCCCCTTCGCGAAGGAAGACGCTGAGACCGGGCATCTCACCTTTTTCAGCGATCGCTTTGCCGGCCGCCCGAAGTGCGGGCACACTCGTATAATTGTATTCGTAGTCGCCCTTTTCCGGGTCCAGCGTGACAAGGAAATCATAGTTGAAGTCACTGCCGAACGACGATACCCAGGGAAAATTCCAGCCCATGCGTTTTTTGAAAGCCTCGATCTTATCGAGTGGCGCGCGGGAGACCGCCACAAAAGCCGTGTCGCGCGCGTCAAGATGCACGATGCTTCCCTCGGCATTGTCCATGACATAGGAGCAGCCCCGGCACCCCTCATCCCATCCCGGATCGAACATAAAGTGATAAACGATCAGCTGGCTGTGAGGTCCGAAAAGGCTGCGCAGGTCCGTTTGCCCTTCCGGCCCATCGAAGCGGTAATCCTTCTCAATCCGCAACATGGGCAGCTTGCGGCGCTCAGCACTCAGTGAATCCCGCAGCCGGGTGAATTCCTTCTCTTTGGCCAGCAGTGCCTTGCGGGCCTGCAGCCACTCTGCTTTTGAAACAACCGTGTGAACCTGAATTTCATTGGCCATACTAGTTTCCTCCTGATTTATCTTCTTTGAGATTTGCCGGTTGGTTACCTTCGGGTGCGGCAGCCGTTTGACGCTTGTTCAAGACAAGAGCGGCAAACCCGCCGGTTGAAGCGGCGCCGACGGCAATCAGCGCCAGGGTTGCTATACATGCCGGACACATGGCGGTTACTCCTTTCTCTACCCGTGTGGATAAAGTGCTGAAAAGCAACTCAAAGGCCGGGTCATGAGAATTTCATGATGGGCCGAACCTCGACCGAACCGAAGCGCGCCCCGGGAATCTTCGCAGCCATGGCGGCGGCTTCAGCACGGTCACACGCTTCAACCAGATAGAATCCGCCGAGTTGCTCCTTGGTTTCAGCAAAAGGCCCGTCCGTGGTGACTGCCTTTCCCTTGCGTACGCGCACCGTGGCGGCGGTGTGAGTAGGTTGGAGGGCGTTTCCGCCCTTGATCGCTGTGGCGAACTCCTTGCCAAAGGCCATGTACTCAGCAAGTTCGGTCTCAGGAAATCCATTGGCGAAGCGCTTCTCGTTCTCGTAAATCAGCAGCAGATATTGCACGGTTCATACCTCCTTGTCAGGAACGTTTCGAACAGGCTCGCCGCGGTGCAAGGTCCACTTTCGAACCCTTTGTCCCGCGCGCCCCTATCCTGCTCTGTGAGTACGACGTTCAGCCCCGGGAAAATCGACAGGCCCCGTGGAATTATTGGTTTTGTTTTGGAAATTGATTGATTCGGAAGAGGTTATCGGCTTGAAAGCCTAATATTTGCGGGAAGAAGTTGGCGACGGCGTACCCGCTACTGGAGGGAAACGATGGTAGCGCCCCAGCCGCCTGCATGCTCCGGCGCGTCCCCGTAAGACACCACAAACGGCGTCCGGGCCAGCACGGCGCGAACAATCCGCCGTTGCACGCCGATGCCGCGGCCGTGAATGATGCGGATGTTCTTCAATCCGATGTTGTGAGCTTCTTCCAGGTAGGCCTCGACCACAGCTTCCACTTCCCGGGGCTGCACCGAGTGCAGATCAAAAACGTCGGTGATGGGAATTCGAACGGGCTCTTCATCAGGCGGCATGGCAGTTCCGGCTTCATCCTAACACGAAGCCCCGCAAAGGAGCCTCGCGGCGAAGAACGCCTCCGATTTCCTGAATTAGGGTCCATGATTTCGCAAGGACACTCAGAACAGCTTCTCAACTAGCCTGAAATCAGGGTTGGCAGTGACCGTTTCCTTCCGGCCTGGGCAACCCATATTGCCGCCAGGAGTGGGAGAATCCGCATTAAGACTTCAAACCATTTCCAAAGTTGCACCCAATACATCGCCAGCCCGTGCATGGAAAGATAATCCAGAACAGGCTGCGTAGGAACCAGCCGTAAGGCCAATGTAGCCACAATTCCGGCAGTCAGACCAAGCGCAAATGCCCGGAGGTTCATGTTACGCACGCCGACAAGGTAGATGGCGAGCGGCATTGCGACATGAACCAAAAACGGCACGCCGTGTAATACAAACCCGAAGGCCGACCAGACGGGGACCCTGTTGTATCCGTGAGCCGAAAGATAATGAAGGAGACGGGTTACGACGGGAAGGGGCAGAGGGAGTTGGGAGGCAATTGGCGGAATTGCGTACAGACAGTAAACCC
>JBJKQZ010000568.1:0-8983 GCA_046704865.1 Terriglobia bacterium | reverse complement strand
GCCATTCACCACGGCCGGATCAATCCGAACCACTTTGCACGGAATGATCCCGTTATGGGTATCGATGGACGCCTGTTGTCCAAGCTGGATATCTTTGGCCTGCGTCTCCGCGATCTGGAGCTGCGCTTTCAGCTGGGTGGGATCCACCACTTTTGCAAGCGTAGCGCCCGCCGCCACCTGCTGGCCCACCTGCACCGGAATGTCCGTGAGAATACCGGAATAACCGGCGCGCACCATCAGGTCATTGAGTTGCCCTTGCTTCAACTGGTAGAGCGCGCGGTCCTGCTCCACTTTAGCTTCCTGAACAGCAAGCTGGCTTTTGAGTGAAGCAGCCAGCGTATCCACGCGCTTCTGCTCAATCGCCACCTGTGAATCCAGCCCTTTGGCTTTTGCGTTTGAGAGCTGCGCCGTGAGATCGGAGACGATGCCCTTGGATGCCAGGTGAGCATCCACGTCGGTCTGCATCTTGGCCTGCTGATATTCTGCCTGAAGGTTGGTCAGGGTGGATTTCTCATTCAGCAGTTGATTGTTGAGTGTGGCCTTCAGGCTTTCCAGGCCGGCCTCATCAGCCTTCAGAGTCCACTTGGCGTTTTCCGCTTCCTGCTGAAGCTGCGGATTGCTCAGTTGCAGCAGGGCAGTGTCCGGCGTGACTTTAACGCCCGGAAGCAGGAATCGCTTTTCCACGCGGCCGTCGGTCACGGCCGGTATCCACTGGATTTGTACCGGCACCAGCGTTCCCAGACCGCGCACCTGCACGTCCATGTCGCCGCGCTTCACCGTGTCTGTCCACACAGTTGAAGCATCCACTGAAGGCGGAGCCGGCTTCAGCTTGGAAAGCCCCAGCGTGGCCAGAACAATCAGCAGGATACCGCCCACCCCCATTGATACCAGACGTATCTTCTTCTTTCGTGCTGCGCCCACTCTTTGAATATCCATATCCCTACCTCCGCCGGCCTTTCAGGAGTGGCGCAAACTCACTGTCTGCTTCGTGTGCCTTTTCAAGGTCTCTATTGATCATTACGCGCCTGTCACTCTCTTTGTTCCCGTCCGCTGTTTCCTGTTTCTCTTTGCCGCTACTGAGGGTTGCATCATAGAGTGACGGACCTCCGTAGCGCCGGCATCTTGCCGGCCCTGAAAGATGCCGCGGGACTGCGGCGCTACAAACAAGCGTTGTCACCATATTTTGCAATCCTCAGCAGGTTTCCCGCTCACGGCGTCCCCCGGTCACCCGGAATATTCGCGGGATGCGGAGCGGTGCCCTGCACGGCGTTTGAAAGCTCAATATTGTGCCGGGTCAGCAATGTGCCCGTGGCCTGTTGCAGGTCAATCAGCGCCTTGGCATAGCCGGCCCTGGCTTTGACTTCCGCATTTTCAGCGGTTCCCAGCTGTGTCTGCGCGGCAATCACTTCATTCACGGTTGACCGGCCTGCGGTGAACTTGGTGTGGGTCATGTCATAACTCTGGCGAGCCAGGGCCGTGACCTTTTCCGCCGCCTGCAATTCCCCCTGCGCCTGGTGAACCAGTGCAACGGCCTTGCTAACGTCCCAGACCATCTGGTTCCTCGCCTGCTGCAGCTTCATCTGCATCTGGCGCTGTTCCAGCAGCGCGCGGGCGGCGTCCGCCTGTGCCTGCCGGTTGCGAATGGGAATGTTCAGGCTTACGCCCATTCCGTAGCCGGGATACTTGTTGCGAAACACCTGGCCGAGGGCGGGTCCGAATGCCGCTTCCTGCCCTTGCGGCGAATATGCCGCAAAAACATCCAGTGAAGGAAGCAGGGCGTTGCGGGTTGCCTGGATGGTGATCTGCTGGTTTTTCAGGTTTACCATGGCCTGCTCGATCTCCGGCCGATTGGTCCCTCCTTCTTTAAGCGCCTCCGCCAGCGTCGGCACCTCACTCGCGTGCGGGTCCGGCAAAAGGTCGGTAGGATTGATGCTCACTGCGGCAATCTCTCCATTGAAGCTTCGCGAAATCAGGGACTTCATGGTTTGTGAATCCTGCTGAAACGTGTTCTCCGCCGTCAGCAGGTCCTGTTGACGGTTGGCCACGTCCAACTCCGCCTGTGCCACGTCCAGTTCGGCCGCCGCGCCAATTTTCTTTTCTTCCTGGTTGTCCTCCAGCAGTTTCTTCGCATATCCCAATGCCTCAGTGGCGACATGGATGTTCACCTGATCAGCCAGCAGATCGTAATACGTGGAAATGACGTTGGCGACAATTTTGATGACGTTCTGGCGGAAGACACTTCGCGAATATTTCTGGTCATTTTCTGCGATGCGGATGAACGATGCATTGGCGCGACGCCCAAAACCTCTCAATAAATTCTGGGTGATTCCAATGGTGAGATTTGATGTGAGGTCCGGATTGAACAATTGCGTCAGGGAGTTGGTCGTCTCACGCCCCCCGAACATGTTGACCACCACGCCGGTACCCGTCAGGAAGCCCTGGCTGTAGGTGCTTGAAAAAAAGCCCGAGTGCGCACTGACTACCGGAACTCCTGTGACCGCGAGGTAATTCAAAGGAGTAACAGTGTATCCCCAACCGTACTGCACTCTGACGGAAGGATCGCAGCAACTGGCGCTGCCGACGCTTGGAATTCCTCCGCCCAGCGCTCCGCCTGCGTTGCCCCCGCCGGAGCCTCCACTGCTGCCCACGCCGGTGCCCAAAGCTCCCCCAAAAATGGCCTGGGAGATGGTAGCTCCTGCCACGCCGCGGGCCGCTCCGCCCGCCTTGGCTCGCAGCAGGTCGGTTTGCGCAATTGGCAGATCATATCGCGCTACGCCGATATCCAGATTGTTCTCAATGGCCAGCGCGATGGCGTCTTCAAGCGAAAGAGTCAGTTTGTTGCCCACGATGAGCTGGTCCAGCAGGGAAGAGTTGGCCAGCCGCGCCTGGGGAACAAATGGCGGCGAGTAGGATGAGAAGAAATCCGGGAAGCCGGGGCTGCGCGTATAGTCGTACAGTGTCGCTTCTGCAGGTTTGGAAGTTTTCTTTTTGTTTCCTTGTCCCGCCCGGCCCGCAACAGGAAGCAGAAACACCAATCCAGCCATGAATGCAACCGGCAGCAGCGCCGTCATTTTTTTCATTTCTCTCGTCCCCTTGGCAATTTTCAACTGACGTGCAGGGCAGCGGCCTCCTGACTCCGGCTGATTCCAGATTCCCTGGTTCTTTGCCCTGCACCCTGGCGCAGTTGAGCAAGTGCGACGCGCAATGCATAAAGAGTTCTGTTGAAGTCCTTGGAGGCCATTCCCTACGCCACATGTATTGGCACTTTGGATGCCAGCCGGAAAACAAGATCAAGTGATTTTAAATGAGTATGTTATGGGATTGTGCCGAGGGTAGTGGCATTGGAAGGCTGTCCGGTTATGGGAATAAGGTGTCCGCATCCGGACACTTCTGGCTGCGATTGACGAGTGTCGTCATGACGCGAAGCTAGCTCTTGTTTGGCCGAGGCCTGATAAGCTCCCAATGACTTCCCCTTGAAGTAGCGTAGCGAATCGGGCCCCAGAGTGAAGTGAACTGTCGCACGTCAACTCGTCCCAAACCCCCGGGTCACTCGGAATGGAATTGCGACACGCGGGACAGACCTTTTGATAAACGGCCAAGAATGGTAACATTCCGGCTCCGGGTCACCCAGGGCTCTTACCATTTTCAGACTCGAATCGAAGATGTGAAGTTTGCGCGATGATTAACGGCCGGATCGACCGTCTGATGCGGCAATGAGAAATACACCATCAAGGTTAATACACGCTGGAGAACAAGCTGCAATAAGTCCGCTCACTCGAGGAGGTCCGGATGCGGAAGTATAGGAGTGCTCTGCTGGTATTCAGCTTTCTTCTGGCTGTGTCACTGTTTGGCCAGGACACGAAGTACCGTCCCGAAGGGAGCCAGATTCCCGGCCCGGAGAATCCCACCGCGACCAGTGATCACTGTTGCGCCGTGGGCGGTGAGCGGCCGATTTCCGAGGCAGACTGGAAAGCCTGGCTGGAGGATGTCCGCCACTGGCGGATGGAGCATCTGGTCCGCATTGGGTTCAGCGACGCCCAGTACAACCGCCCGGAATTTCAGTGGGTGCAGAAGTCATTCATCCAGCCGCAGATGATGGCCCACGACCGCTATTTTTACGATCCCCTGACGGGCAAGTATACGGTGGGCCGATATCTGGAAGATCTCAGGAAGCGCTATGGCGGGATTGACTCAGTGCTGGTGTGGCCCACCTATCCCAATATCGGAATCGACAACCGGAACCAGTTCGATCTGATCAGGGACATGCCGGGAGGCATTGCGGGCCTCAAGGCAATGATTGAGGATTTCCATCGGCACGGCGTTCGTGTGCTGTTTCCATACAACCCCTGGGACCAGGGAACGCGGGCTGAAGGCGTGCCGGATTGGGAAACGCTGGCGAAGCTGATGGCTGAGATCGGGGCCGACGGATTTAATGGCGACACCATGGATCAGGTTCCATTTGTCTTCCGCACTGCTTCGGACGCCACGGGCCATCCCATCGTGTTTGAGCCCGAGGGCGGAAACGCGGGTGATAACGACGTTGCCATCGCCTGGAACAACCTGGGCTGGGGCTACTGGAAATATCCCTTTGAGCCCATGATCAGCAAGAACAAGTGGCTGGAAACGCGCTACATGGTGAATGTCTGCAACCGCTGGGCGCGGAACAAAGTGGATGACCTGCAGTACGCCTTCTTTAACGGCACGGGCTATGAAAGCTGGGAGAACATCTGGGGCATCTGGAACCAGATTGACGATCGCGACGCGGAGGCCTTGCGGCGCATTGCCACAATCGAGCGGGAATTCTGGCAATTGCTGGTGAGTCCCGGCTGGACGCCCTTTGCGCCCATGCTGCAATACGGAGCTTTTTCCAGCAAGTGGCCGGGGAAAAACGAAGCGCTCTGGACCATCGTCAACCGCAATGAGTTTGATCTGGACGGGAGTGAAATGGAGGTAGCGTATGAACCCGGAACGCACTACTACGACGTGTGGCACGGGGTGGAACTGAAGCCGGAGATCAAGGGCTCAACAGCCACGTTGAGTTTTACCATGGGAGCGCAGGGATACGGGGCCATTCTGGCAACTAAAGCTTTGACGGCAAGCGAAGAGCAACTGCTGAGCACCATGCATCAGTTGGCGGAGCGGCCGCTTTCGAGTTACTCGAACCATTGGCACTTTCTGCCGCAGCATATCGTTCCCATTGCCGCCACTCAGCCCGCGACGAGCACGCCGCCGGGAATGGTTTACATTCCGGGAGGCAAGTTTGACTTTCGGGTTTCCGGAATCATGGTGGAAGGCGGCAACGACATCGGAGTAGATGTTCAATATCCCTGGGAGGATTCCCCGCGGCGCCAGCACAACCATGAAATGGAAGTGAAGCCGTTTTATATCGACAAGTATCCGGTGACCAACGCCGAGTTCAAGAAGTTCCTTGACGCCACTCACTATCATCCTTCCGATGACCACAACTTCCTGAAGGACTGGAAGGACGGAACGTATCCGGAAGGCTGGGGCGATAAACCGGTCACCTGGGTTTCGCTTGAAGATGCCCGTGCCTATGCCAAGTGGGCGGGCAAGCGCCTGCCGCATGAATGGGAATGGCAGTTTGCCGCGCAGGGTACGGATGGAAGGCTCTATCCCTGGGGCAACAAATGGGACACGGCGGCGGTGCCGGTTCCGGACAAGGGAAGGACGCTGCGGGGACCGGACAATGTGGACGGCCAGCCGGCCGGAGCGAGCCCGTTTGGAGTGATGGACATGGTGGGCAACGTCTGGCAATGGACTGATGAGTTTGAGGACCCGCACACGCGGGCGGCAATTCTGCGGGGCGGAAGCTACTATCAGCCGCAGGGGAGCAGATGGTACTTCCCGCAGGCGTACCGGCTGGATGAGCACGGGAAATATCTGCTGATGGCTCCCAGCCTCGACCGCGCCGGCACGCTGGGCTTCCGCTGCGTCAAAGACGCAAAGTAACCTGAATTTGGGGAATTGAACTGATCGTTGCCCCGGCCTGTTTTACTTTGGGCGGTGCAAACCTGACGACTCCCACAGATTTCTTCTCTTCTTAATCGCCATTTATCGGAGGGAGGTGAGCAGCACATCTTCAATGGACTGCTTATCGCCCGGGCGCAGCTTGCTTCCGTCGACCGTGAGATAAAACACGTCAATGGCCTTGTGGCCCTGCGTGTCAATCGCAGCCACCTCGATATTGCACTGATGTTCGGCAAGCAGGGAACTGATCTGGTAAAGCAGTCCGGGGTGGTCCTGCGTGCTCAATTCAAGAATTGTGCTGTGGGTGGACGAAGTATCGTCAAAGCGGATTCGCGTGGCGACTTTGCCTCCAGCCTGAGAGCGATTTTCCCGCCGTATCCGGCCCCGCATCAATTCCTCAAGACTCTTCCTTCCGGTCAGAACATCGGTAATGGTTTGCCGCAACAGGTCCTGCTCCGCCGGATTCAGGTCCAGAGTGTGGAAGAGGTCCACAAACCGGAAAGTATCCAGAACGGTTCCGGCGTTGTTTGCAAAGGCTTCAGCGGCAACGATATTCATGCCCCATGCTGTCAGCGCGCCAGTCAGCGAAGCGAAAAGGCGCGGCCGGTCGTGGGTCATGACCATAAGTTCCCAGTAGTGGTCCCGATTTCTCAATAGAGTCTGGACCGGGTTGCCCATAAGGCCCTGCGCCATTCGATGGTGTATCTCAATTTCCTCCGCCGTGTGGATTCGAAGGTAACGCTTGGGAAATCCCTCCAGAAATTTTCCGGCTCCTTCGGGGATGTTTCCCGAGTCTTCACGGGATAGCAGGCTGTTTCCGGGAGATGTTGCCTCATCGGCGGAAAGTATTCTGTCACTATCCAGGCTTCGGGCCAGGGCGTTTGAGGTGGACGCGTAGAGCGTCCACAGCATTTCCGCTTTCCACGGGCTCAGCGCTTCGGGATTAACTGACTTGATGTCTGCATAGGTCAAGAGTGTGAGCATCTTGAGCCGCTCGTGCGAGCCGACGACCTCCATCAGATGGCGGACCGTGGCGGGATCGAAAATGTCGCGGTGCTGGAAAGCGACTGACATTTCAAGGTGCCAGCGGATGAGGAAACGGATCGTCTTGCGGTCTTCTTTCTTCACCTGAACGCGGTCAAATACCTGTTCAACGGCCTGCAGGCTTCCGTCGACGTGATTTTCGGCCGCCATTCCTTTGCCGACATCGTGGAAAAGCAGCGAGAAAAGCAGAAGATGCGGCTCTTCAAGTTCCGAAAGGATTTCAGCGAATTTCCGTTCCCACTCGCCTTCGGCATTTCTCAATGCGCAAACATTCTGGATGGTCAGGAGGGAGTGCTCATCGACTGTATAGCGATGATAGAAGTCCCGGATCACCAGCGCATCGACGGCCCGGAATTCCGGGAAGAATTCTTCAAGCCACCCCAGCCTGTGCATCAGCCGTAAGGACTCGATGGCATGCGGCAGCGAAAGTATCCGGCAGAAGTGCTGCCAGAATTCGGGATAATTGCGAACGCCGCCCAGTCCGCCGGCGCGCGATTCTTCGGCCCATCGTTCCGCCTCGCGGCTCAGTTCCAGTCCGTGCCGGGCAACATATTCAAACAGCCGCAACAGGTAACCAAGATCGCGGGCCTCGGCAGGCAGCTTGAGAAATATCTTTCCTCGCACCGCTGAGAAATCAAAGTTCGAAACGCGTGAGCGCCAGTCCCGATACAGGTTATAGAGCGCCAGCCGTCCGGGCTGGGCTTCCTCCATCACTTCGCTGGTCAGCCGCTTGATGGTGCGCGCATGGCGGAAATAGGCGCGCATCCAGTCCGCAGGCGGAACGGGCCGGCCAAAGTTTAATCCAATGCCCTGGCTGGCAGCCTTATCCTGAAGATCATAACTCAGACGATTATCATCACGATCCTGACGGTAATGGATAAAGCAACGCGTGGCGGCGAGGAACTGGAAGGCGCGATCGGCCCCATCCTTGAGCCGGGCCGGAAACACATCGGCAGCGGACTTCCAGCGGCCGCCCGTTTCAAGCCCGGAAATGATGCTGAGCCAGCGGGCGACATGAAAATCCCGGAAGCCTCCCGGCACCTCTTTAATATTGGGTTCCAGATGGAAAATCGTGTCCGAGTGTTTATGCTGCCGCTCGCGGGTCATTTCGATTAAATCATTCAGCAGCGTTTTACCTTCTTTGGCGAGCAGCCGGGGAATCCGATTATCATGAAGCTCCACAAAAAGGTTCTCTGCGCCGGCAACGTAGCGCAGGTCAACCAGCGCCACATTGAATTCCAGATTATCGCGGTGGAGAACACTGCAGTCATCGAGCGTCCGGCAAGTCTGCGAGGCGCGTAGACGCAAGTCCCAGAGCGAGCGGACAAACTGGCCAATCGGTTCCCGGAATTGACCCATGGAAGCATTCCTGCTTACGACGAAGAGAAGGTCAACGTCGGAGTGGGGAAACAGCTCCTGCCGCCCATACCCTCCCAATGCGACAACACAAAGGTCTGCCGGCATATCAAACCGCGAAGCAATATGCGCCTGATAAAGCTCCTGGATCACGCGGTCCACGATTCCTGCGCGCGCAAGCAAGGCGGACTGGCCGTCGCCGGTTGCTTCAAACTGGGCGCGAATACGGTCAAACTCGCCCGTGCAAAAGTCCTGCAGCGATGTTTTGAGAGGCGTGGATGCCATTACCTAAAGATTATAGGCGGACAGAATTCCAAGGCCAATCAAATCGGCTTATAAGTGGCATAAACAGCGGTGAGCACCGAGGTCTAATCTTCCGAGAGAAATCCGCATCTAAATCGGGGAATGAGGGTTCGCAGATTTAGATACAGGCCAGCTCCGCCCGGTTGCGACCGGACTTTTTGGCCTCGGCCAGGGCTTTTTCGGCTGCCGAAACCAGTTCATGAGCCTGATGATTGCTGCCTCCCACGGCGATTCCCAGACTGATGGTGATAGGGAAGTCGCCTTCGAAGATATGAATGGCTTCCTGGCAGAT
>JBJKQZ010000567.1:0-3877 GCA_046704865.1 Terriglobia bacterium | reverse complement strand
GAATTCCAGGCTGACCGTTGGGCCGCCTGGATTGAAATCCTGGATCAACATGGGAATATCCAATGCGCTCAGGATGTGATCGAAGTAGCGGAAAAGGTCGCGCTCGCCAAGCGGGAATAATCGCGGCACAGAGACTGAAACTGCATTTGCCCCTGCCTGTTGTGCGCCGAGCGCCGCCGTTTTTGCGTGCCTGGCGGAAAAGGAGTTCACCTGCCCGATCACGGGAATTCGTCCGGCCGCCTGCTTCACAGCTTCTGTTATGGCGCGGAGCCTTTCATCTTCAGAAAGCTTGTAAAATTCACTAGCGTAGGCGGGAAGGCACATTGCGCATGCACGGCTGGCGCAGGCAAAATCAACCAGCCCCCTCAAACTTTGCCAATCGATTTCCTGATTTCGATTGAACGGCGTCGGAACAATCGGGACAATCCCACGAATCTGCAAAGCCAGGTCTTTCTTCTCAACGCTTGCCATCAAAATTCATCTCCTCTTGATTCAAAGCGGCCGCTGCGGCGCCGCAGTTCACTCAATTCTTTGAACGTCCGGAACTATTCCGCCGCTGACGATCCGGCGACAGTGATTTCGGTCCCGGCGCTTTGCTTTTCCCAAATGGTAATCAACAAGGTGCTTCCAAGAATGATGATTCCGCCGACCAGAGCCAGAGGAGCCAGCCTTTCTCCAAGCCAGATCACCGCGATGGGAATGCCGAAAAATGTGATCAGATAATTCGAAAGAGCCGCCTGGATGGCGTCAAGCTGTTTGAGCGCTTTGAGGAACAGAACCATCGACAGGAAGTTATGAAAGAATGTCAGCAGCGCCAGCCCAATCCAGGTGCGAGCGGTAAAGCCTGGGATGTGCCGGAACACGCTGCCTTCTTCCGCCAGCACCAGCGGCGTCATCAGAATGAACATTCCCACGTAAGTGTAGAAAAGGACCTCCAGCGGCGAATACCGTTCCAACACCTTCTTGCTGTAAGAATTGTAAAAGGCGCTGCCCAAAGTCCCGAGAAGGATCAACGCATTTCCCAGCAGGTAGCCCTTCCCGAAGTCCATGTGTGCGAAATCCAGGTTGGAGCACATCAGGACTCCAACAATGGCGAGCGCAAAACTGATCCAGCGCACGCGCGTCATCCGCTCTGAAAGAAAGACATACGCCAACACCGCCGTTGAGATCGGCAGGGTCAGCATCAGCAACGCTGCATTGCTGGCCAGAGACCATCGCGTCCCCCAGGTGATGAAGACCTGGCCGGGAAATATCCCCAGCAGCGCAAGAAGGAAGAAAGTCCATAAGTCGCGTTTGAACCGGTCGCTCTTCTGACTCGAACTCCGTCTTTCCCTTGCAACCATGGGCAGGAGCATCACGGTGGCGAGCGTCATGGGTCCCCAAACGGTGAAAAGGGCACCCACCTGATCCTGGACCAGTTTCACACACGTGAACTGAAGGGCCCACATCAGGTTGCATGCAAACAGTAAGAGCCAGGAACGCATGTTGTTGCGCCTACCTTGGTTATCGTGGACACAAATCAGTTTCGGACCACTTAATGTACCGTTTAGCTACCTGCGAGAAAACTTGATTCCGGATGCGACCAGGTCCGGAAACAGATCCTTACTTCGGCAAAACTTCAGGATACTTCTGAGCGAGGGCGCGGATTTCATAACTGAACTTCATAAACCGCTTTTCCCAGCGCTTCGCCTCATCCGGAGTATACCTGTAAAACCCTCGTGCATTTGAAACCCCTTTGGCGCCTGACTTCACGACCTTGCGCATTAACTCGGGAACCTCCTGCGCGCAGCTCAATTCCGGAAACAGATCTTTCATCACAGCCCCGTACGCCGGAATCCCCGTCAGGTCCATAAAACGAAACGGCCCCGCCAGGGTTATCCAATAGCCAAGATCATTCCGCAAGGAGCGGTCCACGTCAGCGATGGTAGCGTAACCTGCCTCCACCAGGTAGAAAGCCTCGCGCAGCAAGGCGTACATGCAACGGTTGGTAATAAACCCCCGGATGTCACGCTTGACGATGGAAGGCTCTTTTCCCCAACGGCGGGAAAGTGCTGCTGCAAACTCCGCGCATTGTGGACTGGTTTCTTTCCCGCAGATGATCTCCATGAATCGCGTGATGTGCGCCGGTTCAGCCCAGTGGATTCCCACAATCCGCCCCGGATGACTGGCCCCTTGCTGCAATACCGTGACCGGCAAGCCAGAGGTATTTGTCCCGATGATGCTCGAGGACGAAATTACCGCCTCCACTCTTCGCAGAACATCTTTCTTGACGTCCAGATCTTCGAAAACACACTCCACAACCAACCGGCTCGCATCCAGCCCGGCATAGCCTTCAGACACTTTCAGCCGGGCGAGCACTTTGCCGGGATCGGATCGCAACAATCCTTCCTTTTTCATCTCCCGCAGATGGTTCAGAATCCTGCGGTGGGCGCTCCGCCTTTTGTTGGCGTCGATCTCCACCGCCGTCACAGGATGCCCGGCCGCCAGCAGGCAGGTGGTAACACTGGTCCCCATCAGGCCCAGGCCCACCACGCCCACCGGGATATGCCTGGGATTTATTGGCGGTTTGGATCGCTTCATCGTTGCATAACCCCATCAAAAATGTGGTTCTGTCAAGTTATTACCCGCTCGCTGCAGTTAGTGAGACTCGGCAAAAGACGAAAGCGCTGGAAGCCTGTCGCCTTCATGCGAAGACTCGGAAAAAGTCAACAACCGGCTTTGCATCCGCCGCCAGTATTCGTACTCGGCGTTCCACCTTCCAATCGCCGAAGCCAGGCGGTAAGGAGTGTATTCCTCAAGCCACGCCGCACGATATTGTGCCCGCAGTTCCGTGATGGCATCCATCAGGTCAACCAGCCGTGAATGGTCCTGGTAGATGGTCATGGAACCCCATTCATTCCACCACGCTTCATCGGCTGGACGCGTCGGTCCCAGGCGCCGCCACAAGTCTTCAAGCTCAGGCGGGGTCTGGAACTTCTGTCCTGCATAGTCGAGCAGCCGGCTGCCAAACAGCAGGCTTTCGAGTGTTGTTTTATCGCCCCCCAGGCTGATTGCGCGATCCAGATGCGTTTCAGCGTCTTCAGCCAGAAGGCGCGTCTGCCGCAGGTCGTTTTGATCCGCTGTGCACTCCTTCAGAATCTGGGGATTGAACGGATCCCGCCACAGCGCAATCATCGTTTCGCCTCCCAGCACCTTTTGCAGCACGGATTCGGATTGCCTGAGATCGTCGAGCGCGGTGGCAACGTCTGGAGCGACCGCCGGAGCATACATCAGCCGGGCATAGTCGGAAAAGAAAGTCGCCTTGTCCATGGGAGCCGATTGCCAGGGCGCTGCTGCTCCATAAGCGATGCCGGGCCATGTCATCCGCATCAGCATCTGGCCGTCGTCGGTCCAGATCGTGTTCATCAGCCCAATGGCGTGAGATTTGCGCCCCGCAGCAAGGAAGGTATCGATATTCTTGAAGGTCGTGTCAAAGTCCGGTGATATCTGGTTCCAACTGGTTACACCTGTCGCAATGATATGCGGAACCTTTTCAGCCGTTAAGGGTCCCAGGTAATGCTGATACTCCGGGTCCTTTGGTTCCCAGTCGTATTGCCACGGCACAGCAATAATGCCTTTCGGCAACTCCGAAACGATCCCAGGATATTTGACCATGATGTCGGCCCAGGCCATCACGTGTTTGCCGCGCTGCTCGAACAGGTGGGCGACATTGTTCAACTGGTCGATAAACAGCTTGGTGGGCGTTGACCCGGTCCCACCCTCTTTCACGGCCATCTGGATCTGGAAGGTTTCGTCGAAACCGATATGGACAAACGGGCTGGGAAACAATCGCGCGAACTGTTCAATCCAGTTGGCCAGGAGCTTCATGACCCCCGGA
>JBJKQZ010000566.1:0-2586 GCA_046704865.1 Terriglobia bacterium | reverse complement strand
GCGTTCCAGATCACCCTTCGCAATCACAAGAAGGAAGCCATTACCGTTGAAGTAAACGAGCCGGTTACCGGGCAGTGGACGGTGCTGCAATCCAATTACAAGTATGAGAAGACTTCAGCGTTTTCAATCAGGTTTCCCGTACCGGTCGCTGCGGATGGCCAATCCGTGCTGACCTACCGTTTGAGAGTTCATAGGTAGCGCGCCGCGCTGCACGCCGCCGCAGGCCGCGAAGAAAACATGAGAAGTTTACTAAAAGAGCCGCTCAAGATTCGAGTGCGAAGCGCGCAAACCACGGATGCCGGCCGCATTGCCGACCTTTCCGGACAATTGGGCTATCCGAGCACCGCCGCCCAGATCCGGCAACGGCTGCGCAGCCTGATGCGGAATCCAGACCACGCCGTCTGGGTGGCGGAGTTCGATGGAGATAATGTAGCGGGCTGGATTCACGTTTTCGTCCACCAGGTACTTGAGAGCGACCGTGAAGCGGAAATCGGCGGTTTGGTGATTGATGATCAGTTTCGTGGCCGGGGAGTGGGCAAGGCACTGGTGGAACGCGCAGAGCGATGGGCCAAGGCGCGGGGGCTGAAGTCTGTCCGGGTGCGCTCAAACATCATTCGCAAAGATGCCCACGCTTTCTACCAGAAGCTTGGTTATAAGATCGTCAAAACACAAACTACGTTTCGCAAGGTTGATTAGCCCGAGTGCGGCCAGACTGGAGCAGCGCTAAAAAATCAGCATACAATCTCCGTAGCTGTAGAACCGGTAACGGCTTTCGACCGCGTGCAGGTAGGCGCGGGAAATCAATTCGCGCCCTGCCAATGCCGAAACCAGCATCAGAAGCGTGGATTTCGGCAGGTGGAAATTGGTGAGCAGACCGTGAATCACCTGGAACCTGAATCCCGGCACGATGAACAGGTCTGTATCGCCGCGCGCGGGAACAATCTTTCCGTCATACTGGAGCGCGACAGATTCGAGCGTGCGGACGCTGGTGGTGCCCACCGCGATTACGCGGCGGCCTTCAGCAATGGCGCTGTTGAGTGCTGCCGCGGCCGGTTCTGAAATCTCAAACCATTCCGACTCCATCTTGTGGTCTTCCACGCGTTCTGTCTGGACAGGGCGGAACGTTCCGGGCCCCACGTGGAGCGTAATTTCACAGACTTCGATTTTCCTCTCGCGCAGCGCGTCAAAAACACGTTGTGTAAAGTGGAAGCCTGCCGTGGGAGCGGCCACAGCCCCGCGCACACTGGCGTAAACCGTCTGGTAGGTTTCGCGGTCCGCGGCTTCGTCGGGACGGCTTACATAGGGTGGCAGAGGAACGTGTCCCAGGCGGTCAATCGCGCTGGTAACATCGCCTTGCCGGGCGCGCAAAAGCACCCTGCGCAATCCATATTCGCCCCGGCCCAAGACTTCCGCCTCCAACTCGCCATCCCCAAATACCAGCACTTCGCCCGTGCGGATCTTGCGCCCGGGGTGAACCAGTCCCTGCCACACATCGCCCGATTCATTGCGGGTCAGCAGGAGTTCGACCTCGGCCGTGAGATATTCACGCGCGGCGGGGTTGCCCTTGCCGATAGCCTGAGCCTTTGTGCCCTTGCGCCGCCCAAGCAGGCGGGCGGGAAACACCTTGGTGTTGTTCACAACCAGCACGTCGCCCGGCGCAAGAATTTCAGGTAGTGAGCGGAACGCACTGTCGCTGAAGGTTTGTGCCGCCCGATCGAGCACCATCATGCGTGAGGCGTCACGCTCCTGCAACGGCCGCTGGGCGATCAACTCCCGGGGCAGTTCATAATCAAATTCCTGAATCAGCATCCTGAGTCCATTTTACGACACGCGGCGGAACGCTTTCTCCGGGCCGCCAACCGCAGTCGAACACCCTATGGTAAAGTCAGTACATGTCTCAACAGAAAGTGACAGTTTCCCCACGCGGCGTTGAAAGAATCTTCGCCGGGCATCCCTGGATCTACCGGAGCGATGTGTCCGCGCCTTCGGGCATCAAGTCTGGAAGTATTGTCGCCATCCAGGACCGCCGGAAGCGGTTCCTTGGGCAGGCCCTTTACAGCGATAAATCGCAAATCGCTCTGCGGTTGCTGACGCGCGAAAAGCGCCCTTTTGATCGCACTTTCCTGGCGGAGCGAATCCAGGCGGCCACGGCATACCGCCGGCAGGTCGTTCAGGACTCGGACGCCTTCCGCATGGTTGCATCTGAAGGCGATCTTCTGCCATCCCTTGTGATTGATCGCTATGGGGATTATTTCGTGGTGCAAACCCTTAGCCAGGGAATGGAAAAGCTGAAATCCATGATAACAGAGATCCTGCTGGAGCAGTTTTCGCCGCGCGGCATTGTGGAAAGGAATGACGTCGCCGTCCGTGCCCTGGAGGGGCTGGATCAGACGAAAGGAATCCTTGCCGGCGAGGTCCCGAAAGAAGTTGTGGTCACGATGAACGGACTCCAGTTCGCATTTGATTTGCAGGTCGGCCAGAAGACGGGAGGTTTTCTCGATCAGCGTGAAAATCAGCGCGCGGCACAAAGCTATGCCTTCGGGCGGGCGCTTGACTGCTTTACCTACGCTGGCGGATTCGCCCTGA
>JBJKQZ010000565.1:0-2655 GCA_046704865.1 Terriglobia bacterium | reverse complement strand
GGCTGTGGACTCACGGTCAGCCCACCAACCGGAAGACAGGATGCCGGCCAAGGCGAGTATCAGCAGAGGCCAACCAAGCGTTGAGGGGAGCGTGCTGGGATAGAAAAGCCACTGCCATAGGGGCAGTTTGTGAACCACGGGTGAGGCGTAGTTCATATCTACTTGCAGGGAATGCCACTGCACAACGATCTCAATGATGTACGCAGGGCCCGCTAATGCGCAAACGATGAGGAATGCGTAGACGGAATTTCGCGTCAACAGAAGCTTCCACCTGCGCAAGGCGAGAGAACTTAGCAGGCAGAAGACCGGGAGATAGAAGGCATTCTGTTTGGTCAGCAGTGCCAGACTGGCAATAACGGCAAATGTGTAGAGCAATCTCGAGTGCCTTTCACGGAGGTAGCGGACCCAGAAATAGCTGGCGGCGATGCACAATCCCAGGGTTGGAATTTCCAGCATCACTGATTTTTCAAAGGGCACGAGGCCCGGGAGACATAAGAGCAACACCGTCGAAATACACGCTGCCCACTCGTTTGCGGGGTCCTTGACGAGTTGAAACCAAAAATATGCCGCGACCAGGGTGAACAATAGGACGGTCAACCGCGCCATTACGATGGAGGGCCCAAAGACTAGAAAGATCAGGCCCTCGGTCAGGTAGAAGAACGGGGGATACTGTACGATGCCCAAGGCCGGATATTGGGCGTAGTAGTGATAGGCGTAGGCGACGGGATGGCTTAGCGGCAGGTCGTGCAATAAACTCATAAGAAACAGGCCGCTGCACGCGTGAATCTTTTCATCTCCATATAAGCCGGCTGGACCAAGTTCTCCGATGGCAACACGATGCAAGGTAATGAAAATGGCTAACCCAAGTGGGATGGCGAGAAGAATCACGCGACGAACGGAAACCCTGTCGGGTTTGCTCGTATCCGTTTCCGGCCCGAAACCGGAATTGGGCGTCCCGGTTTTCCTTGCGCTGTGGCCAGCGCCACTGTCCGCAATTCTATGGTTTAATTCGTTGCTATTCAATTTCCACTCCGATGCGGTGGCTGCAGTAGGCCGGTTTTCGGGTTGACTGCGGGTTCCTGCTGTGTGCTTACTGGCGCCTCCATTGAAATGGCAAATTGAATCCCCAACGCGGTCAAAGCTCTTAGGCACAAGCCTCTAGAAGTATATATCGGCAGGCGGAGTATGCCACGAAGGCAACAGGCCCGCAAGGCTGGTGCGGGCGTTGATTTCTAATGCCCGCCACATAGGGCTGTCGGTCCTCGATGCCTCATGAAATTCCTTCAAGTGTTTGGCATGTCGGAACTCGCAACCCTGAATCCTTTAAATTAAGCGCATCTGAATTTGCCCAGGTTGGTTTTCAAACAGCGATCAGCGATGCTGGGCAGGATTGGAATGACGGCGTGCAGCCGCCGCAGTATTAAGGCGAAAAGTGCCCTCATCTGTCAATGCTGGCAGATGGTGAAGCCCTCGCCTATTTTGCTTCGAAGGTGACGGTGATTTCGGGGGAATTCGAAAGGGTTTGATAGACAACGCAATAACGTTCGGTCAGGCGGATCAGCGTTTCCAGTTGCTCCGGGGTTGCGTCGCTCTCAAAATCGAATTTCAGGCGGATCCGCTGGATGCCCACACGCGCGTCTTTGGCAACGGCCAGGGTTCCCCGGAAGTCGAGTTCTCCTTCGGCCGTGATGGTTGCGTCGCGGAGCGGGATGCCGGTTGCCGTGGCCACCGCGCGCAGCGTGACCCCCGCGCAGGCCGCCAGCGCTTCAAGCACCATGTCTCCGGAGCAGGCGGAGAGCCCGTCGCCGCCGGTGGCGGGATGAAGTCCCGCCTCAACCAGCGCCTTTCCGGTTTCCAACTTGCAGGTGATACCTTCACCCAGGCGCGCCCGCGCCCGCAGCGTGACCAATGCCGATGCAGGGTCTTCGCGGTACTTCTGCTTCAACGGAGCCTGCAGGGCCTTGATGTCGTTTGCGTCCATTCATGCCTCCGGTGGCTAGTCGAGCGGAATCAGGCTCTTGTTTTTGGCCAGCCAGGCGTCAAAATTCTGGAGTTCAGGGTTCAAGCTGCGGGCGAACTCGGGATTGCGCACGCCGCAGAAGTATTCGTTAAAGTCGCGTTTGAACAGGAACATGTTGCCGAGGTCATCGGCGCCGGGAAAGCCAAAGCCGCGGTATTGTTCCGGCGTCACGGCATTGTAACGGATCTCCTGGCCGAGGGTCCTGGACATGGCCGCGGCCATCTCGGCTCCGGTCAGGTGCTCGCCGGCAATGCCTACTTTCTTGCCAATGAATTCACTGCCGCGCTTGAAGATGCCATAGGCGCACTTGCCAATGTCTTCAGCCGCGATGCCCGGCAGCTTTTTGTTGTCCATGGGGAAGGTGAGATAGAGCTTGCCGTCGGGCCCTTTCTTCGGGCCCATGCCAAAGTAGATAAAGTTGTCCCAGTAAAAAGAGGTAATCAGCAATGTGACGGGCACGCCCGCGCGAGTGAAGATGCCGTCGCCTTCACCCTTGGCATCAAAATGCGGTACCTTGTACTTTTCCATCAACGTGGGCATTCGATTGTCACTGAGCGGTACCCACTGTCGCGTATCCTCCAGTGTGGACCAAACAACGTGTTGGAGGCCCACCTGCTTCGCGGCCTCGGCCATAT
>JBJKQZ010000564.1:0-4769 GCA_046704865.1 Terriglobia bacterium | reverse complement strand
TTGTGACTTGCGGACGGAAGAATGCCACCAGTTCCAGTGCGCTGAACATCGTTGCGCTGCTACCGATGCCAAGGGCAAGGGTCAGTATGGCAACAATCGTAAAGCCAGGGTTGCGGCGAAGCTGGCGCAGGCCGTAGCGAAGGTCCTGGAAAATGTCTTCCAGCCAGCGCAGATGATCGGCGTCGCGGCATTGTTCTTTTTTCTGTTCCACACCGCCAAAGGCCCGGAGTGCGGCGCAGCGAGCTTCTTCCGGCGGCATTCCGGCGGCAATGTATTCCTGCGTCTTCAGCTCAATGTGGAGTTGAATCTCTTCGTCGAGATCGCGCTCAAGTTTGCGGCTGCGGACGATGGCTGCGATCTTGTTTAACCAACCCATGCGCAATCCTTCAAAGCATTACTCGTCTGTAGCGGCGGCTTTACGCCGCCAGTTCGTAATATGGCGTAGTCAACGCGCCGCTGCGAAAAAGACCCCTCACCCGGCCGCGATGCGCGGCCACCCTCTCCCTACGGTAGAGGGTTTGGTTGTTTGGGGCGCAGCGCCGGGCGGCACGAGTGAACTCGTGCCGTTTCGCAAAAGCCCTCTCAATTCCGAGGCAGTTGTAGCGCCGACCTTCAGGCCGGCATTCGGCGGCGGTTTGCATATGCCGGGCTAAAGCCCGGCGCTACAAAGGCACAAAAGCCGACCGTCACAACCTGCCGCGACAACGTGCCGTTGAGGCATGGCGCGGTAAACGCGCCGCTACTCATACCGCAGCGCCACCATGGGATCGACCTTGGCCGCGCGGCGGGCGGGGATGTAGCATGCCAGCAGCGCAACGGCAATCAGAACCAGCGAGACGACGATGAATGTGATCGGGTCAGTGGGCCTGACGCCATAGAGCAGGCTCGACAAGAACCGCGTCAGAGCGACCGCACCCGCTATGCCGATTACCAGCCCCGAAAGTCCGAGGCGCAATCCCTCGCCCAGTACCATCTTTAGCACATCAGACTTCTTAGCGCCGAGAGCGATGCGAACCCCAATTTCGTGACTTCGCTGCGTTACCAGATAGGACAAAACGCCATAAATCCCAATGACCGAAAGCAAAAGCGCAAGGCCAGTGAATCCATCGAGGAGCACGGCCAAAAATCGGCTCTTGGCTACTGCAAACGACCCGCCAATGAAATTCGTCATGGGCTGCAGACTTGCGATCGGCAGCGTTGGATCAACTGCGTCAATGGACTGCCTGACGGCTTCAGCATTCAACGGAGAGTTGGAGCGTATGACCCACGCAGTGAGAAACCAGCCGTGCACCATTTGAGTAAATTTGTCAGAAGCCGTCCACTGAGGGAAGTAGACTGTCAACAGGGCCTTATTGTCGAGGGATCCTTCTTTGGTGTTGCCAACAACACCCACAACCTGGGATTTGCCAACTGCCATGCCTACCGGATTCCGGCCAGGCCAGCAGCGCTGCGCGAGTGCGCTGTTAATGATGACGGAGTTCGCTTGGTCGGTATCCAAAAATTCGCGTCCGGTTAAAACTGGAATCCTCATTACCTGGAAGTAGTTTGAACTTACAGCGCGATCCTGGACTGTGAATCTGCCACAGCCAGGCACATTAACCGGAAAATTCAGGCCGCGTTGAACGGGAAGGTTCGATGTGGTTGCGACGCCGGTGACTCCGGGTAAGGCCTCAAGGCGCTGCATAATCCGCTGCTGGAGCGACCATGCTCCTGCGGTTGTTGTGTACTGCCCGGGAGGCAGGGAAGTTTCAAGTTCGTAGAGGCCATGTGAATCGAACCCTGGATTAACCGTCCGCAGTTTTTGAAAACTTTTGGTCAAAAGGCCTGCTCCCGAAAGCAACACCACAGAAAGTGCAATTTCGGTGCCCACGAGGATGTTCCGAACCCGTGGGCGATGAAGGCGTGAGCCGGTGGCTCTGCCGCCGCGTTTCAGTTGTTCGTAGAGATTTGCTGAGCGGACCTGAAAGTAGGGGAAAAGGCCTGCCGCGATACCTGCCAGGAGAGACGCGAACAGCGTGAACATCAAGACACGGGTGTCCAACTTCACCTGACCGCCCAGAGGAAGCAGTGAAGTGCTGAGGTCGATCGAAACCGAATGCGGGATGAACGCGACCAGCAAGGGCAAGCCCTTCTCCGCAAGAAGTAAACCGATGCCTCCTCCAGTTGAGGCGAGAAGAATGCCCTCAGTGACCATCTGTCGCAGAAGCCTCCACCGGTCCGCCCCAATCGCGCTGCGAAGCGCAATCTCCGTTTGTCGTGAGGCCGCACGACCGAGGAACAAGCTCGTGACGTTTACAATTGCGATCAGCAAAACCAGCAAGACAGCGCCAAAGAGCACCAGCAACGCGGTCCGAACATTGCCAGTAAGCTCCTGGCGGTAGGAGATCAACCGGAGTCCCCGCCAACCTTTCCAAATCGCGTCTGGATACATTTGCTTGAACAGTTCGTACTCCCGGCCCACGTCTGCTTGAGCCTGTTCAAGCGTCACACCTGGCCGCAGCCTGGCCACCATTCCATAATTCTGGTCATGATTGTGGGGATTAAACGTTAAGCGCAGAGGTGTGTAGACATCCGCCGCCGCGACAAACTGAAAGCTGCGTGGCATCACGCCGACCACATCATAGCTTTGCCCGTTCATTTGTACGGTTTGGCCGATTGCCCGCTTGTTGGCTGAGAAAAGATTCTTCCAGAGTTCATAGCTCAGGATCACCACGTGCGGGCCATTCGGCAGCCCTTCTTCATGCGTGAAATCTCTGCCGAGAGCCGGAGCGATGCCTAGAGTGCCAAACAGACTCGACGTAACTTCTGTGACTTGGACGTAATGGGCTTGCTGGCCGACGACAAGGTTAGATCCTGAAACAGGCTCATAAGCACCGGCGGATTCGAAGACCCGGCTGTGTTCTTTCCAGAATAAGTAATCCGCAGAACCTACTGAGTCTTCGGCGCCGCCGGTATAAACCCAAAGCGGATAAACGAGCTGGTTGGAATCCGGATACGGTAGGGGTCGAAGAAAGACGCCGTCGACAACGCTGAAGATCGCCGTGTTCGCGCCAATGCCCAGGGCAAGCGTAAGCACGGCGACAATGGTAAAGCCCGGGTTGCGGCGGAACTGGCGGAGGCCGTAGCGCACATCCTGGAAGATGTCCTCCAGCCAGCGCAGATGGTCGGCGTCGCGGCATTCTTCTTTTTTCTGCTCCACGCCGCCAAAGGCCCGGAGTGCGGCGTAGCGAGCTTCATTCGGCGACATTCCAGCCGCCATATTTTCCTGGGTCTTCAGCTCGATGTGGAGTTGAAACTCGTCGTCGAGATCGCGCTCCAGGCGGCTGCGCCTGAACAATCCTGCAAGACGATTCAGCATTCCCATATCCGCCTCACGCGTAGCGCAGAACTTTGGCCACGCCCTTCGAGACCCGTACCCAGTTCTCCTGCTCTTCCGCCAGGCGTTTCCTGCCCTTGGGCGTCAGGTGATAGTACTTGGCCCGCCGTCGGTTCTCGGACGGCTTCCACTCCGGCTTGATCCATCCGGCCTGCTCCATGCGATGCAGAGCGGGATAGAGCGAGCCTTCTTCCACCTGCAAGGCTTCATCTGAAAGCTGCTTCACGCGCAGCGTAATGCCATAGCCGTGCTCCGGCCCGACGGCCAGCACCGTGAGGACCAGCAGGTCAAGCGTACCCAGCAGTTTGTCATAGCCCATGATTTCTCCTAGATGTCTAGGACAGGATATGCCGTGGAAGAGTGGCTGTCAACCGGGAAAATAAAGAGGAGAGCCGACCAGCGGTGTTTGTCATTCTGAGCACAGCGAAGAATCCCTGCAGTCAGCACAATAAGAAAACTACTGAGATCCTTCGTTTCGCTCAGGATGACAGGAATGTCGGGGTGAACCAGCCGCTACTAAAAAGACCCCTCACGCCGCCGCGACGCGCGGCCACGCTCGCCGCAGGGTAGAGGGTTTGGTTGTCTGGAAGGCGCTTGCCTTTCGGCACGAGTGAACTCGTGCGCTTTCGCAAAAGCGCTCGCCATTCCGACGCAGTAGTAGCGCCGACCTTCAGGTCGGCATCCGGCGGCGGTTTGCATATGCCGGGCTAAAGCCCGGCGCTACAAATTCATTCGTATCGCAGCGCGACCATAGGATCGACATTGGCCGTGGGCGACTTTCATTCGGTACGTTTGGGCGACCCATCATCAAGCCGTGGGGCAACAAAGCCGGGTCAAAGCGATTGCAGGAAGTTCACCAGGTCGGCCTTTTCGTTGGCGGTCAACCCCATATCAAACCTTTCGTTATAGAAATTGACCACCTGATCGAGCGTGTCCGCAGCCCCGTTCTGGAAATAGGGTGGGTGGCCCGCCAGGCCGTGAAGGACAGGACCCTTGAACTTGCCAATATCCGCGCACAGGCCCGTAATCATTGCCCGGCCAGGATCGGTTGTTTGAACGGTAATATTCGAAGCAGCTCCCATTTTTGTAGAGCAGGTAAGTGCAAAGACCGGAGTCAAGGGAGAATTCAATTGGGCAAGGGCTGTGGTGAGCGGGTCGTTTTTCTTCGCGGGAAGGTCGGCGATGCCGATGTCGAGCGGCACCGGCAGGGAATGTCGGCCCGAATTGATGGCATCGTGGCATGTTGAACAGGTGCCAACGATGGTGGTTATTCCCAGGGCGTCGTTCAAGCCCTTGACATCCTGGATCATCATGGGAGCGGAGTTGAAAATCTTCTCGCCGCGGGCCACCGATTCCCGCGCCAAAATATATGGATTGTTGCCTGGCAGATTTT
>JBJKQZ010000563.1:0-4568 GCA_046704865.1 Terriglobia bacterium | reverse complement strand
ATCGAACAGGTTTACGACCTGCTTGCCGTCCGCATCATCACCGATGACGTCAAGAACTGTTACGCGGCCCTGGGCATCATCCATAACACATGGCGGCCGGTTCCCGGCAGAATCAAAGATTTCATTGCCATTCCTCGCCCCAACCTCTATCAGTCTTTGCACACCTCCGTGATCGGCCCCCATGGCCAGCCGTTTGAAGTCCAGATCCGAACTGAAGAGATGCACCGCGTAGCTGAAGAAGGAATCGCGGCGCACTGGAAATACAAAGACGGCCAGGGGACCACTGTCCAGGATGCCGAGCGCTTCGCGTGGCTGCGGCACCTGGTGGAATGGCAGAAGGAGATGCGGGACTCGAACGATTTCCTCTCTACGCTCAAAATCGACCTCTACCCGCAGGAGGTTTACACTTTTACGCCAAAGGGCAAGGTGATTGTTCTTCCGCGCGACGCCACTCCCATCGATTTCGCCTACGCCATCCACACGGAAATCGGCACTCATTGCACCGGCGCAAAAGTGAACGGGCGCATGGTACCGCTCAAGACCAGGCTGTTGAACGGGGATATTGTTGAGATTTCCACCCAGTCCGCGCAGACTCCAAGCCGCGACTGGCTGGCGCACGTCAAGACATCCCGGGCGCGGAACAAGATCAAGCACTGGATCAATATCGAGCAGCGCAAACAGGCGCTGGAGATCGGCAAAAAGCTGCTGGAAAAAGAGGCCCGCAAGCACAGCATTGTCCTCAAGAAGATCACCGAAGAGGATTACCAGCGGGTCGGCAAGGAATATGGCTGCAGCCTTCCTGACGATCTGCTGGCAGGCGTTGGCTTCGGCAAATACTCAGCTCGGCAAGTATTGGCAAAACTTGCCCCGGAAGCAGGCGCGGAGCCTGGCCAGCCTTCGCGCCTGACCAGCACCTTCAGGCGCGTGCTAGGGTTGCGGGCTGATGCCACAATCCAGGTACACGGCCACGGAGACCTGATGGTTTACCGCGCCAAGTGCTGCAATCCGATTCGAGGGGATGAAATCGTAGGTTACATCACGCGCGGCAAAGGGATCTCCGTGCATTCGAAGAATTGCCCCAACGTCCAGAATCTGATGTACGACGCTGAGCGCCGCATTGACGTTGAATGGACCGGCCCGAAATACACTTTCTACCCGGTGCATCTGACATTGATGACCACCGACCGGCAGGGTATGCTGGCGGATGTTACGGCGGCCATCAGCAGCGACCGGTCCAATATCCAGGACATCAAAGCGCGTCCGGGCGATAACCAGGCGTCGATTGATGTTACTGTGGATATTGTTGATACGGAGCACCTTCAGAAAATTGTATCGTCGCTGCGCAGGATTGAGGGTGTTTACAGCGTTGAGCGCGTGCACAAAACCTGATGCCCGCGCCTGCGCACAACACCTGCGGCAGGGGGCGGCTGAGAGTTAAGGATTGTTTAAAGCCGGAGCAGTTACAGATACTTTGAGGGAATTCTCAGGCGGCTTTGGTGATCTTGCCGGCCCGAATGCAGGCGGTGCACACGCGCAGGGTCTTCCGGGCCCCGTTAACAATCGCGTGAACACGCTGGAGATTGGGGTTCCACCTACGCCGGGTGACGTTGTGAGCGTGGCTTACGTTATTTCCGTAGGAAGGTCCTTTTCCGCAAATTTCACAATGACGCGCCATCAAAAACTCCTTTAGAAATGGACAAATTCTCAGAGATGCAATTTCTAATTCTATCAGATGTTCGCTCGATTGCCTACCGTCTGTTTAACTCCTTTCGCCGGAAGGCCTTGGCGGCACGCAGCACTGCCGGGCGTTTCCACGGCCCGCCAGCGGGACGCAGGCTGGCCTGCGTAGCGTGCTTACTGGGCACAGCCGCCGTGATGCTTGTGACGCCCGCCTGCCAGCATAATAACCCAGGCTCGGGCGCCGTCTGGGCGGAAGTCGACGGCATTCCGATCTATCGATCCCAGGTGGATAAGATCTACGACCGGCCCGGCGGACCTGCGAGCGAAGCACAGGACAAGGAAGAGGAACTCACTTACAAGCTGGATATTCTGAACCAGCTTATCAACAACCAAATCCTGATGACTTACGCGGCCCATTCCGGGATTACCGTTTCCGAGTCTGACATTGATACTCGCATTGGCCAGTTGAAGAGCCCTTATTCCCAGCAGCAGTTTGAACAAAAGTTGAAGAGCCAGGGCATCACAGAAGGCGATCTTCGCGAAGAAGTCCGCACCACACTGACCGTGAACAAACTGATCAACCGCGACATCAACTCACGCGTCTCCGTGAGCGATGCGGATATCCAGGCCTATTACGACCACAACAAGACGTCCTTTGACGTGCCGGAGACGGAATATCACCTTGCCCAGATTGAGGTAACTCCGGGCTCCAACAAGGACGTTCACAACCTGAAAAACGATGATGCCAAGACGCCCGAAATGGCGCAACGGAAAATCCAGGCGCTCTACGCTCAGCTCCGGGCAGGTCAGGACTTTGCCACCGTCGCCCAGAATTATTCTGAAGACCCCAACACCGCCATGAATGGCGGCGATATGGGCTTTGTCCCGGAATCTTCTATTGCCGCGAATGCTGATCTTGACCACGTGATCAAGGGCCTCAAGGTGGGACAGTTTTCAGGCATCATCACCAGCCGCAGCGGTTATCACATCATCAAACTGCTGGGCGTTGAGAAAGCCGGCCAGCATCCCGTGGCGGACCCTCAGGTGCAAGGCCAGATACGCAAAACTCTGCTGAATGAGAAGGAGCAGTTGTTGAAGGCTGCGTATATCCAAAATCTGCGTGACAAAGCCAAGATTCGCAATATGCTGGCGGAACAGATTGTGAAGGATGCGCAGTAGGCCCCATTGCGAGGCTGCTATTCCAGTCTCAGCAGCCTGGCGCCCGCTTCTATGCCGATCCCTTCTTTAACGTGGACTTCCGTGATGTGCCCGGCACGCGGCGCGCGCAATTCATTCTGCATCTTCATGGCTTCAATCACCATCAGCCCCTGATCCTGCTCCACTTGCTGACCGCGATCGACCAGCACCCGAACAATCTTGCCTGGCATGGGAGCCAGCACGTCCAGCGGGCCTTCATGCGCGACGGCCTGCCCGGCAAAGCGGCGCGTGCGCGGGTCGCGAATTGTAACGTGGAAATCATATTCGGCAATGGTGACCACCCATTCGTCCGCGGACTCCGTCGCCGGAGCCACGCGCGCCTCATAAGACCGCCCGTCGATCAGGATTGAGTAGTGGCCGGGGCGGATTTCCTCCCAGTCGGCATTGAGTGGCTTGCCGTCAATTGAGAATCCAGGCTTATCGCGCCCATCTTTGCCGTCAGCTGCCTTTGTGACGGAGAGTTGGTGCTCGCTGGTCTGTGAATCTTCACGCAATTCAATTTCAAAGTTCATAAGGTTCCTGAAACAGCTTTCTCACCGGCCGGGCCAGTGGTTCAACTCCTCTTCGCGGCCTGCCATTTTCCAGCGTGACATGCGGCCGTTCGGCCGTGATCCCGCGCGGCGCGGCTCTTGTCTCCTTCGCATTTCAAGCGCAGCCGCGAGAATAGCCACCTTCGCGAGCTCTGGAGGCGGGGGAATTCTGAGCGTGCCTTCCGCTAGCATGCGGTCAATAAATCCCGTATCGAGCTGGCCATCCACAAACTCCGGATGAGCCAGCAACTGCCGGAAGAATTGCAGGTTGGTCTGCGGGCCGGCCACCTCATACTCACTGAGCGCGCGCCGCATTCGGGCCACGGCCTGCTGCCGATCTGTTCCCCACACCACCAGCTTGGCCAGCAGCGGATCGTATTCGAGCGGGACGCGCCAGCCCTGGTAAACGCCGCTGTCGCTGCGGATGCCGGGTCCCGAAGGGATCGCGAGGCGCGTGATGAGCCCCGGA
The DNA here is from genome assembly GCA_046704865.1 of Terriglobia bacterium. Taxonomy (GTDB): domain Bacteria; phylum Acidobacteriota; class Terriglobia; order UBA7540; family UBA7540; genus SCRD01. Next base: position 671 of record JBJKQZ010000563.1, on the reverse strand, counting down.
GAAGGGAAGAAGCCGCGCGCGGGATCTTCCGCGTAAATACGGGCCTCAATGGCCGCGCCTCGTAGTTGCACGTCATCCTGCCGCCACGCGAGCCGCTCGCCGGCGGCAATATGGATCTGTTCCTTTACCAGGTCAATGCCCACCACCAGCTCTGTGACAGGATGCTCAACCTGCAGCCGGGCGTTCATTTCCAGGAAGTAGAAGTTGCGGTCCTGATCGATCAGGAATTCGGCTGTGCCGGCATTGGTGTATCCGGACAGCTTGCCGATGCGCACCGCGGTTTCACCCATTCGGCGTCGAAGGTCGGCGTCAAGCATGGGAGAAGGGCATTCCTCCAAAACTTTCTGGTGGCGGCGCTGCAATGAGCACTCGCGCTCGCCCAGGTAAATCAGGTTGCCGTGGGTGTCGCCGAGAAGCTGGATTTCAACGTGGCGCGGCCGGTCCAGGCGCTTTTCGAGATAGACCGAGGGATCGTTGAATGCATTCTGCGCCTCCGAGCGGGCGTTGCGGTAAGCGGATTCGAGGTCATGCTCCGACTCGACCATGCGCAGGCCCTTGCCGCCGCCGCCGGCAGCAGCCTTCAGCATTACGGGGTAGCCGATCTTGCGCGCCACGAGCCGTATTTCATCCAGGCTTTCAAGATTGGTTTCAGTACCGGGAATCACCGGCAG
>JBJKQZ010000562.1:0-2571 GCA_046704865.1 Terriglobia bacterium | reverse complement strand
GCGTGACTCTTCCTTCGAGCCCTGCAGAGGTGAAGTGCTTGCCACCCTCCCCCACCAGGTCAAAAGCCGGCGCTGCGTGGCCTTTCCAGCCGCCAAGCTCATGGGCCGCGCCTGCAGCAAAGCGGGGATCGTTGTGAATCATTTCCACGTCGACTTTGGTGATTTCACCCGTCTTCGGATCCTGGGTGATAAATTTTGGCACGCGGGGGTCGGTTTCCATCACGCGAAGCAGGGTGTCAGCTTCTTCCGGGGTCTTCAGCGCAAACTGTTCCGCAATCGTCTCGAGGCTCGGTGGAGCGGAAAATCGCTGCTGGTACTGGACCACAAACATCGGAATCCTGAAAAAGTCTTTGTAAAGTTTGTTCAGCGCCGCGTGATCTTCAGGCGTGGTAAAGACAGTATTGTAAAGCTCGGTGACCCGCACGGGCTGGCCCGCCCTCAGGTGCTCGCGAATGTAATTGAGGATTTTCGCCTGGGGATCGGACTGCGCTGCAACGCAGCGAACGCAAACCCCCAGGATGGCGGCCACAATCAACAGAGACCGGACGGGTCTTCTCAATGCGCGCCGGCCTCCGCGGATGAGTTTGACGCCTGCTCTCCCTGCTTGAGCCATTGCCACTGGACGCGAAGGGAATATTGCATATACTGGTCGAGAAATTCCCACCCGTGTCCGCCAGGACGCAGCGCGTAGGTGTGCGGGTAATTCTCCTGATCCAGAATTTTATCCAGGATGGCGGCTCCCTTCTCAAAGCCGTAGCGGTCCTGTTCTCCCACATCGAAATAAATCTTCAAGCCCCGGAATTTGGAGGGGTCTTTGGCAAGAGTCAGGGGATTGTTCGCTTCCCAGTAGGCCTGGTTCAGCGGCGAGCCAAACGCGTGGCTCAGAATACGCGAGTAGAATTGCCACCGGCCCTCGGTGGGTAGAGGGTTGGGCAACTGCGGAATGAGGACTGCGCTGGTAGCCGCGACGGAACCGAACAGGTCGGGATGTCGCATGGCCAGATGCAATGCGCCGTAGCCGCCCATCGAGAGTCCACTGATTCCGCGCGCATCTTTGGTGGCGATGGTCCGGTAATGATGGTCAATAAAAGGGACCATTTCCTGGACGAAAAAATCCTCGTAGCGGTCCTTGCCGTCTTCCGAATTAATGTAAAAAGTCTCGCCGCCATTGGGCAGCACCGCGATGAAGGGGCCGATGGTTCCATCGGTGGTGAGGCGGTCAAAGATCTCCTTGCCGCCACGGTCAATCCAGCGATGGTCATTCCCAAACAGTCCGTGGAGAAAATAGAGCACCGGGTAACGTTTGCCGGACGTAGCATAATCAGCCGGAAGATCGATGCAGTAGTCAACCTGGTTGGCCAGAATTTTGGTCGGTATTGAATCGCAATGGATGTTGCCCGGCGTAGCGGCGCAAACGTTGGCGGAAAAGCCCATCACCCCGGTGATCGCCAGGGCCGACCACAGGACAAAGCAGGGCAGTCGTCCGCCGTTCGAACCGCGCTTCTGAAAATAGAATGTCTTGTTCATATTCTAATGAGGGTTAGGGGAGTTGTCGTGCGCGTGCGCCCCCTCCACATACACGTTGAACTTGCCGCTGGCTGAATCGGCGCCCACGGCTCCGCCTTCGCCGTTTGCCCTTCCGATCCCCGAAGCCGCCGCGCCGTAAGCGCTTCCATGGATATTTTTCAGCACCGGCTTCTTGCGGTCCTTCACCTGGAGGGTCCCTTTGGAAGAATTTGCAGCCGGGCCGTCCGTTGCGCGGAACTCCATCACCGCGGCGCCTGCAGTCCCTTTGTCACCCTCACGCTTCGCAGTTTTGGATGCGTCCTTCTGGGGCTGCTCTTTGGCTCTTGCTTCCTCGGCTGCCTTGCGTGCCGCCTCATCTGTGCTGATCAGGGTCAGGGACTTGAGCGGCGGCTTATCCGGTGCCTTCGCGGATTTCAAGTTCTGTGAGCCGGATGGATGCGAGCCGGAAGTTTTCTCCTGCTGCGCGTTAGCTGCAACCGGTGGAACAAGAAACAGGGCCAGTAAAACCATCACGGTTTGCCAGGGTGTTTTGCTCATGTTCACATCCCGCCAGATATGCACATTCTGGCTTTGACGCGGGGCAGAGTCAAGACGCGTGTGCTTTTTCGACCGCTGCCTTGAAAGGTGACAGGAGATCGCCCGCAGCGTCAAAACTTGCCGTAAACTCTTCCGGCAGCATCTGCCATCCGCCAGGCGCTCCGGTCTCCTCCACGTATGATGAGGAAACGGCAATGCGGTTGAGTTCAAGCGTGTTTCGAACCCAGATGATGTGCTGGTCGGCGGCCTCCGGCGTGCCGAGTGTCGCCAGCATGTAATCGAGCGCTTCACGGTCAGTCGGCAGATGGAAGGGTACGCGCGCCATCATCGGATTCAACGAAGTTCTGGCGTTCATGTACATCTTGCTCAGCTCGATCTTGCGGTAAAAGCGCTCGTGGATGACATCGGCCAACCCGACCCCGATTGAGTTACCATCGCTTTCCACGGTGAGGTCGCGCACATAGATCAGGCTGATCTCCGGACTTTCAACCGGCAGCGGCCTTGCGC
>JBJKQZ010000561.1:0-6365 GCA_046704865.1 Terriglobia bacterium | reverse complement strand
CCAGCAACCGCCCGCCGGTAAGTCTGGAGCTCCTTGACGGCCAGCAGCGCGCAAAGCAGCAATGCGAGTCCGCACGCCATCGCACTCCGCCCTTCAAGCAGGCTGTAAAGCCCCCAGGCGATGGCGATGCTCAAACCGATCACCGCCGGCAATGCATAGCGGACCGAAAAAGCTCCTATAACGGTTTTGGCCAGGATCACTCCTACGGCCGGAATCAAAAGGTAACCAATGACCGCGACAATTTCGTGCGAGGGCACATTGGATGATATCCGCACGCCCTCGGAATCCACTCTGGGCTGTCGGAATTCGGCAAAAAGCACCACAACCAGGAAAACGGCCATCAACGGAACCGCAGACGGAGTGAGCAGGAAATGCTCATAGAAATAAGCCATCGACGACCAGTGCGGCTTGGCCCAGAAATGTGGAGCGAATTTTCGCGCGCTTTCAATCAAAGGCAGGAACGCCACCAGCGGAGAGAGCGCCAATAGCAGAGCGAACCAGACCATCACATCAATGCGTTTGCGGCGGAGGGAGCGGGCAATTTCACCGAGGCCCAGCGGAACCAGACACAAAACTGCATAATAATGGCTGGAAATGGCCGCGGCCATGCTGACGGCGAGCCCTGCCAGCGCCAGAGTGCGGCGCCTGCCGTCTGCAGCCCAGAGCCAGCAAAGCAATCCCAGCGCGGAAAAACCGAGAACCAGGGCATAAGCCCGCGCGTCAAAGGTGTAGTTGAACGCCGTGGTCATGAAGGGCACCAGCGCAGCCAGCAGGCCGTAGATGGCGGAAGTCCGCCTTGCGACGATGCAGTACAGGCAGGCGCACATCAGTGCAAAGGCCAGCATTTCCGGCAGCCGCAGAGCCAGGCCGGATGTTCCCAACAACCTGATATCCGCACGTGATATGGCGTAAAAGAACGGAGGAGTCTGCTCGGCTCCGGTGGCAAGCGCTGCCCAGACATCACGGAAGCTAGGAAGGCGGGCAATGTACAGGGTGAAAAGCTCGTCGTTTGTAACCACACTCTTTGAGGCAATCAGCCCGAATCCCAAAAAATAAATCGCGGCGAAGGACGCGGCCAGGAGGCCCGTCCTGTTCCCAAGTCTGTCGAGGAATGCAACAACACGGCATCGCAAAGACGCCTGCCTCGCGCCAGGCGCCGACTCTTCCTCAGTCGATTTAATGGATTCATTCCTCATACGACATCCGCACAGTGTTGCACAGTGCCAGTTGGTTTGTGAATGGCCCGGAATTTGCGCCAGGGTCTGGCGCGCTTTCAGGCGAACCTAAGTTGAAGCACGATACCGCCCGCGCCAGGATCGCCACGTGGTGCGCAGCAACACGCCCAGGTAGTGTGGGCCGACACTCAAAAGCTTGAAAGAGGATTGCCCCATGTCCGCCGTGCGGTTGATCCACGAAATCGGAACCTCCTGAATGCGGTAGTTGAGAAGAAGCGGTTTCAATCCGGTTTCAATGTTGGCGGCGAAGTGGGGCTCTTCAATATCGAGATCTTTCAGGATATCCGCTCGATAAAGCTTCAGATTGTTGGAAAGGTCCCGGGCCCGCGTTCCCAGCAGCAGATTCAACAACAGGTGAAATCCCCGATTGCAGAGAATCTTGAAAAAGGGATAACGGACCAGCGCCGATTCATCAGAAAAGCGGCTTCCGATAGCTCCGTCATAACCTTCAGCCACTGCATCAAACAACCCTTGGAATTCCGGCGCGATGGTGATGAAGTCACAATCGATCGACAGGATGTACTTTCCGCTGGCGGCGGCATAGCCATCCCGCAGCGCCAGGCCGACTCCGCCAGGAGGGCTTCTTCTCACCACCTTGACGCGTTGCTCGACCCTCGCCATGGCCGTAGCGGCTTCAAACGTTCTGTCAGTGCTATTGTCTTCAACAATGACGATTTCATGGAGGTAATCGCCATACATTCCCACCAGAGTTTTCACCAGTCGCTCTATATTTGCCTCTTCGTTGTGGCACGGAACAACAACAGAGACCGTGCCGAACAATTGCCGGTGCGTTGCAAGATTCACGTGCGGCACTTCCCCGCCGGCGATCTCTCCCGGTTTTACCCCGCTTAGGCACACGCAACTTGAAAACCGCTTCACCACCGGTGCTCGCTCCACGATCAGTCCAATTGCCTGCCCAGCGGCTGAACCGGAAGGAGGAATAACCTCTGAAAGGCTAATCGTGACTTGCTCGAAATGCTGTAACTCCGCGGCAAAGCGCAGGGTTCCAGGTGAAACTCCGAATAGATCAGTCCCAGCGGAACTCGAGGTGAAGAGCCCCGCTGTGGCCTTGCGAAAATAGAAGAATGGATTCGAGGCGTTCCGGGCAAAGAATACAAATTGGCCGCCAGGCTTCAAACAACGGCTGGCGAGTTCGAGGACGGCAGAACAGGACTTGTCGGTCAGGAGATCCGTGGCGACTACATAGTCAATGCTTTCAGAAGGAAGTGCAGAATCAAAATCCTCGACTTGAACTACCTTGGTTTTTGGGAGATATCGGGAAATCGCGCTGCAGGCCAGCGACTCATTAAATACCGCAGCCGTCACGGAATTCTTTCCGGCCAGCGCGGCCGCAAGATGTTCGGTCCAGATGCCGCTTCCCGCACCGAGTTCAAGAACTGATCGGCCGGGAACCACCGGCGTGGCTTTTGCAACCAGGAACGCGCGCCGCCGCAGCCTGGCAGCCAAAGTCCGGGAAGCCCACCGCTGGAGAAACTTTTCGCGCCCAAGTTCCCTTTCGTCCCAGAATTCCCGGGCAGATTTTCCAGGTGCGGCTGAATGCAGGCGCGTCCCTTCGCTTTGACCTTGACCTGCTAACCGCAATTCGGGGTCCTTTTTCAAGGTCTGCACGGAACCACCTGCCAACCGATCCTCTCCGCTGCTTAGCGGAGTTTCAATTCAAGTGGGTATTTGAAAGCGATGCGTAGCACCGATGCCCGTTACGCCACACCCAACATGAATCATCGCAAACTCTGATGAATAGAAAGTGCGAGGAGCAAGTTCTAGGCCTTGACCGCGCTTTCAGTTGAGGACAATTTTGACCGGAACTCCGCGATCTCAGTGATGATCTGCTTTAACTTGTGCCTGATTTCCCAATTCGGGAAATGCGACCGCAGCTTGCTCATATCCGAAATGTAACAAATGTGGTCGCCCACACGGTTTGTGGGATTGTATTGGTATCGCACCGGCAGCCCCAGATCACCCAGCAAGCCGATCGTTTCAAGAATCGAAACGCTATTCTGCCTTCCACCGCCAAGATTGTATGCTTCACCGCAGCGCGGGGATTTGTGGAACTCCATCAGCAGCCTGGCCACGTCCTCACAATGGATCTGGTCCCGAACCTGCTTTCCCTTGTAACCCAGAACGGTGTATTCCCGGCCGGTGACGGCGCACTCCACGATATACGTCAGATAGCCGTGCAACTGCACTGCCGCGTGCTGTGGGCCCGTCATGCAGCCTGCACGGAAAACACCCACGGGCATCTGAAAGTACCGGCCAAATTCCTGGCACATCACGTCGGCGGCCACTTTCGACGCTCCAAACACCGAATGGAGGCAGGCGTCAATCGACATGCTCTCATCAATGCCCTCGCGCCCGTCTGTATAGTCGTAGCGCGTAGCCTGCTCAACCAGCGGCAGCAGATTGGGCCGGTCGCCATAAACCTTGTTCGTGCTGAGAAAACAAAAAGGCGTGTCGCGGCAGAAGTCTCTGGCCGCCACCAGCAGATTCAAAGTCCCCACCGCATTCACATCAAAATCTTCATACGGGATGGAAGCCGCCCGGTCATGTGAAGGCTGCGCTGCGGCGTGAATGATGAAGTTCGGCCGCTCCTGTTTAACCAGGTTCCGGATCACCTCGCGGTCACGCACATCCAGGCTGCAGTGGCGATACCCTACGTACGATTCCTGCAGGAATTTTATGGTGGGCGCGATGGATCCCTGGGGACCAAAAAACTGCTCGCGCATGTTGTTGTCGACGCCGACAACTTCCCAACCTGCTTCACTCAGCACGCGTGTACACGCCGAACCGATCAGGCCGCCAGATCCTGTGACCAGAGCTTTCATTCTCTTTAAGAATCTACTGATACGCCGCAGTAAAATCAAGCAGTTACCTTGCAAACAGTAACTCTCATACACCGGCCGTGCCTAACCCGGGCCGCCGTCAGGTACTCGTCCCAGGGGTTCGGCGCATCTCACGCCCCCTGTGATCCCTCCAGTGACACATTCGCCTGTGATGTCCATCACATCGAACTGCGCTTCCTGTTGTTATAAGCAAGATGGAATGGGAGGTGAATATGAGCACTGCACTCTATTGGATTGTTTTTGTAACCGTTGCGGCACTGGTGGTGTATCTGCTGTATCGGCTTTACGCGAGCATCCGAACCTACTTCCTGTTTCGAGGCAAACGCCTGGTGAAGTGCCCTGAAAACCAAAAGACTGCTGCCGTTGAACTCGACGCCAAAGACGCTGCCCGCGAAGCTTTCACCCGAAAGCCGCGGATGCAGCTGAGCGAATGCAGCCGCTGGCCGGACCGCAAGGACTGCGGGCAACAATGCCTGAATGAGATCGCGATGTCACCGTCTGAATGCCTCGTGCGCAACATTGTGATCGATTGGTTCAATGAGAAGAATTGCATCTATTGCGGAAAGCAGATCGCAGAGGTCAAAGAATGGTGGGTTGACCACAAACCGGCCCTTCTGACGCCGGAAAAGCAGATCGTAACATGGAACGAGTTCGCCGCGGAACAGTTGCCGGAGCTTTTTGAAAAATGCGAACCGGTGTGCTGGTCGTGCGCCGTAACCGAGACTTTCCGGAAAGAACATCCGGAACTTGTCAGTGACCGTGCGCCAACTCCTTTGCGCATACATCACATCAAGTAGCAAGCCCAAGCAGCCCGTACTGCCGGCACTCCATGCCCAAGCGGCGTCCCTGCTCAAAGGCTGCCATCAGCCTAATCCAGGTGGAAAACTTCTTCCAACTCGCGCATCATCTCATCCGGCCGCGAGCCTTCAAGTGATTCAAAAAAAGGCGCCATCATTTTTTGCCAGCGGGCGTTGACTTCTTCTTTCGACATTCCATCCACGGCAGATTTCAAATCGGCGGGAGTCTCAAAATAGCCGAATAGCGTTCCATCGCTTCGCATGAACAACGAGTAGTTGTGCCAGCCGGTGCGGCGAAGAGCGTCCAGCATCTCCGGCCACACTTTCTTGTGATGTTCTTTGTATTCTTTGATCAATTCTGGCTTTACTTTCAGAATGAATCCAACTCTCTTCATGTTTCCTCCTGGTTGCTGATTGCTGCATCGCCCCCGTATTTAACCATCGTGGCAACCCCAAAAGCTACATTTCTTGAAGCAGCCGGGTTCCCGCTGGAGACGCAGGCGTCTGTCCCCGGCCACAATCAGCCCTTCAGGTTCCGCTACGCCTTTGATGTCCTGATCTGTTCAAACTGCTAACATAAGGAAGGAGACACACTGCGGGATAGCTTGAATTGGCTGGCAGAGAGATGTATACCGTATGCGGAGAATTCAACGCGATTCGGGCTTGAGATGTTTCTGGTCAAACAGCGAAGCAAACCCAATGATAAAGAGTCGGCGGATACATTCCCTGGTTCTGGATTTTGCAGTGGTTTTAATGCCGTTCGCCTGCGCAATGTTTTTCCCACCGCGCTCGGCTGCAAAAAACATCCCAAAACTGCCAGCCGCCAGCATTCACCAGATGGTTGTCAATGTGGCCTGGAATGAGATGCAGGCCTCCGAGCATCCCACCCATTACTATCGCTATATTCAGAGGAGTATTTCACCCGACGGTTCCAGCACCACCGATGAAATTGCCACCCCGCACGGACGGGTTGCCCGGCTGATTGAAGTGGATCAGCACCCCCCAAGCCAGCAGCAGATCCAGCAGAACGAACAATTGCTTGATAGCTTGCCCGGTGACACGCAGCTCCAGCAATCCCGCCTTAAGGACCAGCAAAACAACAGGCTGCGCCGCGACAACGTGATTAAAGACATTCCCAGCGCGTTTGTCTATACCTATGCCGGTACGGACCCGCGGGGATTAATCATGCTGAAGTTCAAGCCGGCGCCGGGATTCCAGCCCACGTCACGCCAATCGCTGATACTTGAAGGGATGGCAGGCGAACTCTGGGTCGATCCCAAAACGCAACGAATAGTAAAGATCGACGGCACATTGATCAAAGATGTCAAAATTGGCTGGGGATTTCTTGCCCGGCTGAATCAGGGCGGCACCTTCCTTTTAGAACAGTCCCAGGGGCCCGACGGCGACTGGCACCAGAAGCTGCTCGCCGTTCACTTTGACGGGACCGAATTGATCTTCAAACACATTCACAT
>JBJKQZ010000560.1:0-2928 GCA_046704865.1 Terriglobia bacterium | reverse complement strand
GCGCTTGATTGCCATCGGGTTTGCACCGGCCGCAACGTTCTTCACGCCTTCGCGGAAGATCGCCTGAGCCAGAACCGTGGCTGTGGTGGTGCCGTCGCCGGCCACATCGGATGTTTTGGATGCCACTTCGCGCACCATCTGCGCACCCATGTTTTCCATGGAATCCGGCAGTTCGATCTCCTTTGCCACAGTCACGCCGTCCTTGGTGATCGTGGGAGATCCGAACTTTTTGTCGAGGACCACGTTGCGGCCCTTTGGGCCCAGCGTGACCTTTACGGCGTCAGCCAGTTTGTTGACGCCGCGGAGAATCGCCTGTCGGCTCTCCGCTCCATGTACAATCTGCTTTGCATTTGCCATCTTTTAAATTCCTCCAAAAATTTGCATCCGCCCGGCGCATCAGGCCTCTTGGCGGAGTCTGAAACTTTCTTGCCCAAGTTCACGCAACGGGGGACTGCTTACTTCTTGCCGCCCGCCGCAGATTTCGCGCTTTCAAGGACGCCCAGAATCTCGTCCTCGCGCAGGATCAGGTATTCGTGCTCGTCGATCTTGATATCATTTCCGGAATACTTCCCGAACAGAACGCGGTCGCCCACTTTCACGTCGAGCGCAACCACCTTGCCATCTTCAGTCTTCTTGCCATTACCGACGGCAACCACTTCGCCTTCCTGCGGTTTTTCCTTTGCCGTGTCAGGAATGATGATTCCACCTTTCACGGTTTCTTTCTCTTCAACACGTTTGATCAAAATCCGATCATGCAACGGCCTTAACTTCATTTTCTAAGCTCTCCTTTCGTTTTGCCTGTGTCTTGGGTAGCGGTCACTGGCAGCACGCGTCCTTGTTTTTTGCGACGGACCGGGCTGCGACTGCCGAATCCAAATTTTTAAGATGTTGGAAATAGACGACTTAAGCTAAGAGCTTTTGCCCACCTTCTGAATTAGCACTCTAACTCGAAGAGTGCTAATTTATAACTTTGCGAGGTTTCTGTCAAGCCCCTTGTGGGCCCAAAACCCGGCTTGGAGCCTTCCGGCCGGCAGGCTATAATGACCTCTTACAGGGGAGGAAATTCCAAATTGTTACAAGCTGAACGCGCCGGTTCCCGAGCCTTGGTGCCTTCCTGCAAGCATATTCACCGCGCAATGTGGTTAGCCGCCGTCACGTTCGTCCTGCAGTCTGCTTGCGTTTACGCAGGCCAGCAACCGGAAGTTTTGCGAATCGTCCCGGCATCTTTTGTCAGGATGGTGGCCTCGCCGCAGGCAGAAACCGTTCCGCAACAGGGAGCAACGGAGTCGCCAGCTGCTCTCGCGGCGATTCAGAAGGCCGTTGAGGGCGTTCAATCGTCCACACTCCAGGCATTGGGCAAAGCGCTGGGTATGAGCCAGGCGCAAATCGGCCAGCAGGCTTTTGAAGACTCCGATAAGGGGATGGAGGTTGTTAACGGCCTCAACGTGGGTGAGGCCCGCGCCGTTGCCGTGAAATGGCGGCCCGCGCCGCAGCGGCAGGACTCTCCGGCGGACATTGGGCCCAGCCTTTACCTGCTTTCCTGGGATGGGAAGGCGTGGCAGCCCTCTTACCTGACGACCGCAAAGGACGCCCTCACGCTGGAGGTGCTGCCATCGGCTGAAGGTTCGGGGACGCTCTTTGCGGTGGTCATTTATCGCGGTGTTACGGCAGTCCCATATCCAGTAGTCTTCCGGTTTGAGGGCCATCATGCCTTGCTTGCATGGGATGGGCGCTCGGACGCGGCTTCCTACACCGGTTACGATTACGGCTCGATCCAGTTCGAAAAGGCCGCTGGCTCGGATATGCCAGTGATGATTGCGGCGGGCCGTGCTGATCCGGGACTGCTGATTTTTCCAGTTTCATCTGACAAGGCAGGGCGCGGCTTCCAGGCGGCTACGCTCTACGTCTGGAAGAACGACGCTTATGTCCCGTTGCGCACCGAATACACCGAGAACCGCGATTATATACTTTACCGTTTTATCGCAGCCCTGCACCTGCACGACTTTAAGACGGCCTACTCACTGGTTGATCCCGGGCTGTTTCTGAAGTCCAAAAAGCCGAGTCTCAGCCTTTTCCGTGAGCGGATGCAGAATGCGTGGCCGGAGTTCCTGGACGACCGGATTTTTGAGGTGCCTGCGAACTCGCAGATGGAGCGCGAGGGCTACGATTTTATTCTGCGGTTGAAGGGCGGCAGAATCGATGTCTACCATCCCGATTTTACGGCCGGGCCTGACTACCGCCTTTCAGGCCTTGAACGGACCGAGTCCCACGAATAGCAGACTTCCAGGACTTTTCCTTGGATCGCTTGTCAGGCCCAATCCGAAATCAGATTTACAGATTCAAATATTACCGGCCTGCTCCCGGGTGAGGTTTGGAGGGTTGAAGGGATGCCTGTTCAACGCCTGACGCGCGGGTGCGCAGGCTTGCAAGTTCCTGGACCATCTTGTCCCGCAGATTCTCAACCTGCGGCCTGTCCGCGGCAGAGACTTAGAGCGCCGGCGGAAGCTTGAGCCCTAGGAAGTTTCGTAATTTGCCGTGCTCCTCGAGTCGGATATCGAGATGTGGACCTGTCGCCAGACCCGACCGCCCCGTGAGAGCGATGATCTGCCCCTGATGAACATGCTCGCCGCGATGCACAAGGATACGCGACAGGTGAAGGTAGAAAGTTTCGTAACCCATGGCGTGGCGCAGCTTGACTTCTCTGCCGCCGCCTCCGTCCCACCCGGCAAAGATGACAGTCCCGTCTCCTACAGCTTGCACTTTGCTGCCCATGGGGGCGCCGTAATCGATGCCAAGGTGCGGCAGGTAGCGCTTGAGGATGGGATGGAACCTGTGATAACTGAAGCGGGAGGTTATAGGCGCTGCAAACAGCAGCGGGGACCGCAGGAAAGCCTTCTTCACAGCCTTGCCGTCCGGCGCGTAATAGGC